>NZ_MVPX01000153.1:0-18614 GCF_002043085.1 Gordonia sp. i37
ACTATCCGCTCGACGTCATCGGTGGTCGGATGCTCGCGCAGGCCGTGACCTCCGAGATGCTCGGTGACCCGCGGTTCGCCGGGTTGTTCGCGCAGGCGCGTACCGAGCTGCGGGCGGTGCTGCAAGCACGCGTGGGCGCCCCGATCGGGGCGATCGTCGCCTGCCAGCAGGCCGCCCAGCCCACCGCGACGGCGCTGACGACCTACCGGCAGCGTGCGACCTTCTCCTTCCTGCCGTCCGGGGCGGCCCAGGCGGAGAACGTCCCCGCAGGAGCCGAAAACCTCATCCGCGCCGCACATCCCGGACTCAGCACGGCCCAGCTGCGCGACATCCTGGCCCGGACAGCGTTGCCCGCCGGCTACCCCCTGGACAAGAGCGGGCTGTCCGGCGGATGGCAGCGGCTCGACATCGCACGCGCATGGGTGACCCGCTGAGAGTGCCCTCGAGCGCGTGCCGTCGCGGCCGGATGGTCAGCCGAAGGTGGTGTCGAGGGCGCGGGTGAGATCGTCGACGAGATCGTCCGCGTCCTCCAGTCCGACCGAGAACCGCAAGTGCCCAAAGGTGCGAAAGGGCTTGGGATAGGCGGCGACCCGTGGTCCGTCGGTGCCGACGTGCACGATGAGCGACTCGTCGTGACCCAGCGAGACCGCCGAGGTGATCACTCGCAGGTGCGACACGAACCGATTCTGGGTCGCCGGATCACCGTCAACGGCGAAGGCCATCATTGCGCCGAACCCGCGCCCGCCGAATTGCCGTGCGGCGAGGTCGTGTTGTGGATGGGTGGCCAGCCCCGGATAGGCCACGTACGCGATTCGCGGATCGCCGGCGAGGAGTTCGGCGAGTCGCTGCGCGGTCGTCTGATGCTGACGCAGCCGCAGCGGCAGGGTGATGGACCCGCGGTCGATCAGCCACGCGTTGAACGGTGAGATGACCCCGCCGACGTCGACCATCGCCTCGGACTTGATCCGTGCGATGAGATGCTGCGCGCCGATCACCGCGCCACCCATGGCATCTCCGTGTCCGTTGATGTACTTGGTGAGCGAGTGCACGACGAGATCGGCGCCGTCGGTCAACGGCCGATACAGCGGCGGGGGAGTGAAGGTCGAGTCGACCATCAACAGCGCATCGGCGCGGTGCGCGATCTCGGCGAGTGCGCCGATGTCGGCGACCTTGGTGGTCGGGTTCGCGATGGCCTCGGTGACGAGCATCCGGGTGGTGGGCCGGACAGCTGCGACGACGGCGTCGAGATCGGTGACGTCGACGAAGCTTGCCTCGATGCCATACTTGCGCGGCATCAGTTCGGTCCACAGTTTGAACGTCGCCTCATAGGTCGTGTCGGAGACCACCACGTGGTCGCCGGTGGCGAGGAACGTGAAGAACACCGCGTGCAGGGCAGCGACGCCGGAGGCGAGTGCGACGGAGTCGTCGCCGTGGTCGAGTAGTGCCAGTTTTCGCTGCAGCGCAGCCTGATTGGCGCCGGTGTTGCGGGTGTAGAAGAGTTGATCGGTGCCCGACCAGTCGGCGGTCTCCGGATTCGGTGGCAGGTGATACGAGTTGGCCATGGTGATCGGGGTACGGATCGAGGGCCCGCTCGTGTCATTGCCCGCGTGCACACACGCCGTCATGTCGCCGCTCGCGCGCAGTAAGTCGTCGGTGTGCTCATCCATGTCGGTTCGACTCCGCTCGGCCGTCGGTCAGATCGTGTCTCATGCTGCCCGGTCGTCGGCGGATACCTCTCGCCGGCCCGTCCACCCGCGCGGAGAGGGCGCAACGTCGGCGACGGGTGCCGACGCAAGGGCGGGCGATGAGCTCTCGGTGGTCGGGCATGCCGGCCCCGCAGCGTCCGCTCGTGCCATGGTGAGCCGGGCGAGGACGGGAGCGCCGAGAATGACGGGCAAACGGTGCAGCTTGTCGATCCCGAGCGCGAGCCGGACCTCGGCCCACGCCCAGCACGTCCCGAACACGCCGATCGTGAAGGCGGTCATGAGCAGGGGTGACCACGGTCGATCGACGACGAGGATCGGTACCGCGACGAGTGCCAGCGCCTGGATCACATACGAGTCGAGGCTGCGGGTCCCCGACATCAGCAGTGGCCGCAACCATTCTCGTGACCACAACGACAAGAAGATCCGGCACAACCCGTAGACCGCCGGCACGAGCACCCAGGCGCCGACGGCTCGTGCCGGTCCGAACTCGAGTTTGTCGCCCAGGAAGGACTCGGCCGTGTGCCACGGACCGGCGGTCACCAGATAATGCGTGCACACTGCGATACCCGCTGCCACCAACACCACAGCGGGGAGGTGTCGCTCGATCCGCCCGGCGAGATCCCAACGACGCCACTGCCATCCGACGATGAGAGCAGGAACGAACATGATCTGCCAGCCCGCCCAGTTCTGGATGCGGGCGCCCGACGGTTGTGCAACCAGATAGAACCAGTCGGGTGCGGCGAATTGCGAAACCGCGTACAGCGCCACGGACGCGGCGAGGACCGGCCGCCACCACCCGCGCACCAGAAGCGGAAAGACGGCGAACGCCGAGCCCATCAACACCATGTAGAGCAACAAGATGTTGCCGCCGCTGGGCAGATAGCTCATCGTCACCGCCATCACCAGGCCCTGACCCCACCCGTCGACCGGACGGAGCCAGGTCAGGTGCCCGAACCCGGCCATCCCGGCCGCGACCGCAGCCAGCGACAGCGTGAGCTGGCAGACGTAAAGTGCGGCAAGCCGTTTGGCCAGGCGCGTATAGGTGAATCGCAGACCGCGGGTCTCGATCCACCGATGGTGCACCAACCCCAGGACGAACCCCGAGAGCAGGACGAACACGCTCATCCCGTCGACGTACGGGAACACGTGGGTGGGCATGGCGATTTTCGCGCCGTCGGCGAAATGGGCGGTGATCATGCTCCAGATCGCCAGGCCGCGTGTCACGTCGATCGCGAGGTCCCGGTTCATCGGTCCCGACAGTAGGACCGGGTCGCCTCCTCCCCGAGTGCGACGCGCGATCGAGTCCCAATCGTCACATTTGCCACATTGGAAACTTTGGTGACAGGTCGGTCATCGGTGCGACGCAACGACGAGGGGTCTCCCGGACATCGCCCGGGAGACCCCTCGTCGGAGCTCGGTGCTCAGGTGTACAGGTCGGCGATCGCCTGCTTGTAGGTGTCGCTGATGACGTTGCGCTTGAGTTTCATCGTCGGAGTGAGTTCTCCCGATTCGATGGTGAAGTCGGTGTCGAGAATCTCGAACTTCTTGATCGCCTCGGCCTTGGACACCTTCGAGTTGGCCTCGTCGACGGCCTCGGCGATCTCGGCGCGCAATTCGGCGTTTCTGGCCAGGTCGGCCAGCGAGGTGTCGGCCGGCAGATTGTGACGCTCGAGCCAGCCCGGAGTCGCCTCGCGGTCGATCGTGATGAGCGCGCCGATGAATGGCTTGTTGTCGCCGACCACGAGGCACTGGCTCACCATCGGGTGCGCACGGATGGCGTCCTCGAGCTGCGCCGGCGACACGTTCTTACCGCCTGCGGTGACGATCAGTTCCTTCTTCCGGCCGGTGATGTAGAGATAGCCGTCCTCGAGGCGGCCGATGTCGCCGGTGTGGAACCAGTCATCGTGGATCGCCTCGGCGGTGGCCTCCGGGTTGTGCCAATAGCCGGTGAACACCACCGGTCCCTTCAGCAGCACCTCGCCATCCTCGGCGATGGCCACCGACACCCCCGGGACTGGGCAACCGACCGATCCCACACGCTGGTGGTCCTCGTTGTTCGCGGTGACCGCCGCGGTCGTCTCGGACAGGCCGTATCCCTCGTAGACGGGGATGCCGACACCCCGGAAGAAGTGGCCGAGGCGGGCTCCGAGCGGGGCGCCGCCGGAGATGGCCCCCTCGCAATTGCCGCCGAGTGCGGCGCGCAGCTTGTTGTAGACCAGCGCATCAAAGATCTTGTGCTTGATCGTCAACACCAGTCCGGCCGAGCCTTTTTCGGTGGCCTTGCTGTACTCGATGGCGGTGTCGGCGGCCTTGTCGAAGATCGAGCCCTTGCCGCCGTCATAGGCCTTCTGCTTGGCGGAGTTGTAGACCTTCTCGAACACGCGCGGAACCGAGAGCACGTAGTTCGGCTTGAAGACCGCGAGATCGTCGATGAGGTTCGGGATGTCGTTGGTGTGGCCGAGGATCACGCCGTTCTCGACGCAGCCGACCGCGACGACACGGGCGAAGACGTGGGCCAGCGGGAGGAAGAGCAGGGTCGACTTGCCCTCGGCGAGGCCGGCGCCGACCGCATCCCGCGTCGCCGCGCACTCGGCGAGGAAGTTGGCGTGGGTCAGCACGACGCCCTTCGGCCGGCCGGTGGTGCCCGAGGTGTAGATGAGGGTCGCCGCGTCGGAGGACAGTTGATTGGCGTGCCGCTCGTCGAGTTGCTCGTCGCCGATCTGCTCGCCGCGCTTGGTCAGTTCGTTCACCGCGCCGCGCTCGATCACCAGGGTTTCGCGCAGCGGATCGCCGGCCTCGACGACCTCGGCATGCTTGGTGAACTGCGCCTCGGACTCCACGATCAGAAGGGACGTTCCCGAGTTCTCGACGATGTACTTGACCTGATCGGTCGCCGAGGTCTCGTAGATGGCGACGGTCACCGCCCCAGCGCGCCAGATCGCGTAATCGAGAACCGTCCACTCGTAGCGGGTGGAGGACAGGATCGCGACCCGGTCGCCGGGCGCGACCCCCGAAGCGATCAGGCCCTTGGCGACGGCGTCGACCTCGTCGGCGAAGTGCTTGGCGGTCACGGTGATCCACGTGCCGCTACTGCGCCGCTTGAACAACGGCATCGTCGGGCGCTCGGCGCGATACCGCAGGATCGCGTCGACGGTGGTCGCCTTGTCGTCGACGGAGAGATCGGACGGTGTCGTGTACTCCTGCATGCTGCTCCTGATGAAGAACCCGACATAGCGGACAACCCGCTGGTCGGCGCTGCGATTTTATGTGCGACCGAGGGTACCAGGATTCATGAGAGGCCCGTCACACCAGGCGGTGGTGGTGGGTGACGTCGGCGGTCGCGTGCTCGAAGCCTCTTCCACGTTGGTCTGTGGACAGATGCGCCTCGAGATGCGGTCTCTTCGGTCCTCGCGCATTACAGTTGACTCGATGAACGGGATACGCAGACCATGACCGAGACCCCAGCCGCCGACCGCCCCGACGCCGACGCGATCACCTTCGACGACCTCGACATCGACGACCGTGTGCGCAGTGCGATCGCCGAGGTCGGATACGAGACACCCTCGCCGATCCAGGCTGCGACGATTCCGCCGTTGATGGCGGGCCGCGACGTCGTCGGCCTGGCCCAGACCGGTACCGGTAAGACCGCGGCCTTCGCGATCCCGATCCTGTCCCGCATCGACCCGGCGGTTCGTCGTCCGCAGGCGCTGATCCTCGCGCCCACGAGAGAACTCGCCCTGCAGGTGTCCGAGGCCTTCAGCCGGTACTCGGCGCACATGCCCGAGGTGCGGGTGCTGCCCATCTACGGTGGGCAGAGTTACGGCGTGCAGCTGGCCGGGTTGCGGCGCGGTGCGCAGGTCATCGTCGGAACCCCGGGCCGTGTCATCGATCACCTCGACAAGGGCACCCTCGACATCTCCGAACTCGAATACCTCGTCCTCGACGAGGCCGACGAGATGTTGACGATGGGTTTCGCCGAGGACGTCGAGCGCATCCTGGCCGAGACGCCCGACTCCAAGCAGGTGGCGCTGTTCTCCGCGACCATGCCCAGTGCGATTCGCCGACTGGCGCAGAAGTACCTGCACGATCCGCAGGAGATCACGGTCAAGTCCAAGACCGCGACCGCTCAGAACATCACGCAGCGCTATCTGCAGGTGTCGCATCAGCGCAAGCTCGACGCGTTGACCCGGTTCCTGGAGGTCGAAACCTTCGACGCGATGATCGTGTTCGTGCGCACCAAGCAGGCGACCGAAGAACTCGCCGAGCGGCTTCGGGCGCGCGGATTCTCGGCGGTCGCCATCAACGGCGACATGGTGCAGGCCCAGCGAGAGCGGACCATCAACCAGCTCAAGGACGGTGGGATCGACATCCTCGTCGCCACCGACGTCGCCGCTCGCGGACTCGACGTCGACCGCATCTCGCATGTGGTCAACTACGACATCCCGCATGACACCGAGTCCTATGTGCACCGCATCGGGCGGACCGGCCGGGCCGGCCGGTCGGGTAACGCGCTGCTGTTCGTCTCGCCCCGGGAACGCCACCTGCTCCGGGCCATCGAACGCGCCACCCGCCAGCCGCTGACCGAGATCGGGCTGCCGTCGGTGGAGGACGTCAACGCCCAGCGTGTGGCCCGCTTCGCTGACTCGATCACCGAGAACCTGACCTCCGATCACCTCGACATGTTCCGCAAGCTCGTCGAGGACTACGCACGCGACAAGGACGTCGCCATGGCCGACATCGCCGCGGCGCTGGCCCTCGAGACGCGCGACGGTGGCTTCCTGATGGCTCCAGACCCGCCCGAGAGCGAGCGGCCGGCCCGCCGTGAACGGGAACCGCGCAAGGGGGGCGGCTCGTATGCCACCTATCGCATCGCGGTGGGCCGCAAACACAAGGTGTCACCCGGCGCGATCGTCGGTGCGATCGCCAACGAGGGCGGCCTCACCCGGGGTGATTTCGGCAACATCAGCATCCGCGACGACTTCTCCCTCGTCGAATTGCCGGACAACCTCGACCGCGACACCCTCGACCGGCTCCGCGACACCAGAATCGGCAAGAACCCGATCGATCTGCGTCGCGACCAGGGCCCACCCCGCGCCCGGGGCGGCAACAAACGCGCTGGTCAAGGTCAGCGCGGTCGAGATGGTCACCACTCGCGCGGTGACAGCTGGGGCAAACGCGGCTCGCGTCATGTTGCCGGTCGCGGACGTAGCTGAGGCGACTCCCCAGGGCGGTCGGGACACCCGATGCGTAGGTGACACTGTTGGGCGTTTCGAGATTGTTCCGTAACCTTGGTGGCGGATCGAACGATGATCCATGTGGACACCGTCCGACCCGACCGTCAGATTTACGCGAGCATTTTCAGGAGTAGTCACCAGTGTCAGTGGTGGATTCGATCTCAGCAGCCGAAGCCTTGTCCCACACCCGCGAGGGCGACGCCGTCGTCGTCGACGCCCGCCCCCAAGTGGTCCGCCACCAGGGTTCCTTGCCCGGTGCGGTCGTCGTGGACCCGACCGACGTCCGGTCGCGATTGGCCCCGACGCCGTCGGGAACGTTCCCGGTCATCGGGCATCGCGACACGGAGATCAACGTCGTATCCGTGTCGTCGCAGGCACCGCGCATCGCCGAGCAGATCGCCGACCTCGGCTACACGAATGTGCACTACGTCGACGGTGGTTTCCCGGCACTTCGGCGTACCACCCCGTGATCGTGCGGCCTGCCACCGGCGCGTCGACTTGATAGCGTGATGGGTCAGCCCGACCGTGGGCCGGTGCCGTCCGGCCAGGTCGGGGGATCTGCGCAGGAGGAAGCCGGGCTGATGGCCGAGCAGGAGACTCTCGACGACCGTCGTGACCAGGTCGTGCGTCTGCTCGAATTCCTCTCCGACCTCCTGGCCACCCGCGCCGGTCGTCGGCGTCATGTCGACGCCCATCGCGCCCGGCTCGACGTCGGTCCGGGTACCGCGGTCACGGTGCGTTCGGGTGCCGCGGCCGGCCAGGTCGTCGTGGAGCTCGACCCCGGCTACGTCGGCTACGACGAGCTCGACGCGATGATCACCGAGCTGTACGACCATCCGGAATCCCGCGAACTCGTGGTGGCCGGTGGCCTGGTGGTGGTGACCTCGGTGATCGGGGCCGGCTCTCCGGACGACGGCGCATCCGAACTGGTACGGGAGTACCTGCTGACCCAAGAGGTTGTCGCGCAGCGCGATCCGGACACGGGCGCGTTGCGGATCTCGCTCGGCGCAGGGTCTGCGCCGAGTGTCCAGGACGCCCGACTGCTCGCGGGGATCGAGGGAATCGACCTCTCCCGGACGGTCAAGCTCCACTCCCGTTTCGAGGCTCTGCCCAGTGTGGTGAGTCCCAAGGCCACCGATCTGCTCGACGAGTGGATTCCGCGTGTCGACACCGACCCCGACCAGGTCACCGTGGTGGTCGATCCGTCGGCTACGGCGTTGGTCCTTCGCGAGCGGTCGACCACTGCTCTGGCGGCGTTCTACGACACCGTCGCCGACCGGCTGCGTGAGTCCACCGAGGACGTGCCGATCGGGTTGGCGCAGCTGGTGGCGCCGATCGAGGTCGACGAGCGCGTCGAGGCGCTCGCGGCCTCGGGAGCCCTGCCCGCCGGCGAACTCATCACCGACGCGCTCTATCCGTTGCCGTCCAATGTCGAACAGCGTGATGTGCTGTCGCGTCTGGGCGCCGACAGCGGTGTCGTGGTCGAAGGGCCGCCGGGCACCGGGAAGACCCAGACCATCGCCAATGTGGTTGCCGCCCTTCTGTCCAAGGGCCAGCGGGTGCTGGTGACCAGCGAGAAGGCCGGCGCGCTCGCGGTCCTGCGGGACATCCTGCCGCCGGAGTTGCGCGCGCTGACCGTCTCCACCGCCGACCTGTCCCGCGATCGCTTCGAGTCGGTGGTCTCCGGTGTCGAGGAGATCGCCGAACGCAAGGCGACCTACGTCGACAGCGTCGGCAGCGCCGAGATCGACGATCTCTCTGCGCGTCGGCAGCAAGCGGTCGAGCGGCGTGAACGCGCGCTGCGGGGGCTGTGGGAACTGCGCCGCTCCGAAACCGAGGTGCACGAATGGGTGGCCGGTGACTTCTCCGGGACGGCCGCGGCGATCGTCCGGCAGACCAACGCCGACGCTGACCGGTTGGACTGGTTCCCGGGCCCGATCGACGGGGCATTCGCGCCACTCGATGCGAGCGAGTTCCGGCGTCTCCTCGAATTACTGAGGGCCACGAGAGGACAGACGCCGCGACTGTCCCAGCGTTTCGTCGATCTCGATGATCACCTTCCGGACCCCGCGACCATGGACCAGATCTGTGCGCGGATCGCGCGGCGGCCGGCCGAGCCGATGGTCGGCAGCGGATCGCTGATGTCGATCCTCGGCGATGTCGCCAGCCCGCGATTGCTCCATATCAAGGAGATCTGCGATCACCTCGGCGTCGCCGCCCACGAGGTCGGTACCTTTCCGCCGACCATGATCGACATGGCCGATCGGCTTCTCGCCGGACAGGCCGCGCACCTGTGGTCTCGGGTCACCGCCCTCTCGCCGGTGATCGCCGACGCCGCGCGCCGCGATCGCGAGCTCGGCGCGCACAGTGTCGTCGTGGACGGTGCGCGGCCGGGGGACGGTGAGCTGTTCGCCGCGGCAGCGGCCCACCTGCGCGACGGCGGACGCTGGCGCGGCCGTTTGCGCCGATCCGAGGAGCAGCGTGCGGTCGAGGAATCCGGTGTGGTCGTCACCGTCGACGGCCGGCCGGCCACCGACGAGCGGTCGTTGCAGGCGGTGGCCGATCATCTGGCCGTCTTCGACGCCGTGCATCAGGCGCAGCGCGTCCTCGGCGACCTGCACGTCCCCATCGACACCTCGGGATCGCGGTCGTCGCAGCTGAACCGGCTGGTCCTCCTCGACGGGCAACTCGGCTGGATCTCGGCCCTGGTCACCGCGCGCGACGACCTCGTTCGTGAACTCGAGGTGATCAGTCCGGGCGGCCCGCGACCGCGCAGTGTCACCGAAGCCGCGCGCGTGGCCCGCGAGGCCGGCGCGATCGCCGCGGCCAACGATGCCCTGCTCGCCGAGGAAGAGCTCGCCGAGCACGCCTACAGTCTGGCTGCGCAACTGGAGAAGGGGCCCTCACCGGAGGGCGATGCCCTGGTCTCCGCACTGGCCAACGCCGATGCCGAGGCCATCCGCGCCGCCCGGCGCGCGGCAACGGTCGCCCGGACGGAATGGGAGGACCAGACCGCCCTGGACCTCCTCATGCTGCGGTTACGCAGCAAGGCACCGGATTTCGCGGATCTGTTGGCGTCCACGGCCGACGACCCGCGATGGGACGCGAGACTGCGCGATGTCTCCGACGCATGGGCGTGGCGACGTGCACGGACGTGGGCCGCCGAACGCAGCGATCCCAAGGGGGAGCAGCGGTGGTCGGCTGCCCTCGACGAGGCCGAGGCCGACATCGCGCAGTTGACCACACAACTCGCCGCGGCCCGCGCGTGGCGGGCGTGCCTGTCGCGCGTGACCGTGGCCCAGGTCCAGGCGTTGCAGTCCTATCGCGACCACATGATCAACCTCGGCAAGGGGTCGGGTAAGCATGCTTCGAGGTTCCGCGCTGCAGCCCGGGAGGCGATGGAGCAGGCATCAGCCGCGGTGCCGGCATGGGTGATGCCGATGTCGCAGGTGGTGGACATGATTGCGCCCGAACAGAATTCGTTCGACGTGGTGATCGTCGACGAAGCCAGTCAGTCCGACATCACCAGCGTGTTCCTGCTCTGGCTCGCTCCGCGGGTGATCGTGGTCGGCGACGACCGGCAGTGCGCCCCGACGGGGCTGGCGGGCACCACCCTCGACGACGCCTTCGCCGCACTCGACGCCCGGTTGCCCGACCTGCCGCACTATCTTCGTGACGGTCTCACGCCGAGATCGAGTCTGTTCTCGTTGCTGCGCAGCCGATTCGGCCACGTCATCCGACTACGGGAGCATTTCCGCTCGATGCCCGAGATCATCGGCTACTCGTCGGCGCAGTTCTACGCCGACGCCCCGCTGATCCCGGTCCGTCAGCACGGCGCGGACCGACTCGATCCGCTACGGACCGTGCGGGTATCGGGAATTGCTCAGGGGCAAGGTAATTCGATCGTCAACACCAGCGAGGTCGACGAGTTGGTGTCGACACTGGTCGAGTGCCTGGCCGACACTGCCTACGACGGACTCGATTTCGGTGTCATCGCCTTGCAGGGCACCAAGCAGATCGACCTCCTGACCCGTGCGTTGCGCGAGGCGGTCGACGACGAGACGTGGCGTGCCCGGCGGATTCGGGTGGGGTCACCGCCTGACTTCCAGGGTGATGAGCGGCGGGTGATCTTCTTGTCGATGGTGGTTTCCGACCCCTCGTCGATCGCCGCCCTGACGCGCGCCGAGTCGCAGCGCCGCATCAATGTCGCTGCGTCTCGCGCGATGGATCAGATGTGGCTGTTCCACTCCATCGATCTCGCCGACCTGGGGGAGGGTGACCTGCGGCGGTCGCTGCTGGGCTATATGCAGGCCAATGCCGGACCGGCCATCGACGCCATGCCGGTCGACGTCCCCGATGACCGCAGGGTCGAACCGTTCGAGAGTCTCTTCGAGCAGAAGATTTTCAATTGCCTTGCCGCGCACGGTTATCACGTCACGCCCAAGGTTTCGGTCAACAACATGTGCATCGATCTGGTGGTCACCGGCGCCGACGGCCGTCTGGCGGTCGAATGCGACGGTGATGAATTCACCACGACCGGTGCGCAAGCCCGTTCCGACATGGAGCGTGAGCGCGAACTGCGGCGATGTGGTTGGGAGTTCTGGCGGGTGCGGGAGTCGGAGTTCGAACTCGACGCCGACGCCGCGCTGGCGCCGCTATGGGAGGCTCTCGATCGCCGTGGTGTGAAGCCCGGATCGGTGGCCGGCCCGCATGTCGGTATCGCGGGAACCGCTGTCTCGGAAGGCTCGTCGGCGGAACTCGCCGCGGTGTGGGAGCCGGTGGATCTCAGCGCAGGCGAGTAGGCGGCACCTCCAGCGCCTGCACCAGTGCGGGTAGCGCCACCGCCGCGCCGACCGGAATACGTTGCTGCACAGACGGTGTCAGCGCCGAGGGCTCGGGATTGATCTCGATGACCGGAATCCCGGCGGCCGCGGCGCGTTCGGGTAGCGACGCTGCCGGGTACACGATCCCGCTCGTGCCGATCACGAGGACGACGTCGGTCGCGCGGAAGGCTGCATCGGCGCGTTGCCACTCCTGCGCGGGCAGTGGTTCACCGAACCACACCACGCCCGGACGCACCAGCTCGCCACAGACCGGGCACCGCGGAGGCTCTACCCTCGGCAGCTCGCCGGTGACCTCCGGGTCGGCGACGTCGATGGGGTCGGTCTCGGTGAACCGATGCCCACAACGGGAGCAACGCGGCGCGAACAGGCTGCCGTGCAGATGACTGGTCACCGGCGTGCCCCCACGTTCGTGCAGGTCGTCGACGTTCTGGGTCACCACCATCACCGCGCGCGGATCGTCTCCCGCCGCGCGCCCGGCATGCCGGAGCTCGGCGAGTGCGCGGTGCCCGGCGTTCGGCTCGCGGCGTCGGACCTGTCCGGCGCGCCACTGATACCAACCCCACACCAGCGCCGGATCGTCACGCCAAGCCTGTGGCGTGGCCAGAGTTGTCGGATCGAAGTTCTCCCACAGACCGGTGCGGACGTCTCGGAAGGTGGGGATGCCGCTCTCGGCGCTCATTCCCGCGCCGCTGAAGACCGTGACCCACTCGGCCGCGCGAACGATCTCGGTGACCTCGGGCGGGATCAGTGGCTCGCCCCGGTGCTCGTCGGTCATCGCACCTCACGATTCCCTGGTGCCGTCGAGGGCCGCACGCAGCAGCATCGCTGTGGAATCCGGATCGGGATCGCGACGAACGATCATTCCGCGGACGAAGCGCAGGCGATCACCGTCGTGTCGTGGCACGACGTGCAGATGGGTGTGGAAGACGGTCTGAAAGGCCGCCCGACCGTCGTTGATCGCGAGGTTGACGCCGTCGGCGGCCAGCGGCGAGCGCTTCATGGCCGCGGCCACGGACTGGCCCGCGCGCAGCATGCGCGCGCCGAGTTCGGGTGCGAGGTCGGCCAGCCCGGTCGAATGTGTCCGGGGCACCAACAGCGTGTGGCCGCGGGTGATCGGCCGGATGTCGAGAAAGCCCAGGACATCGGGGTCGGAGTAGACGACGCGGGCTGGGGCCGCGCCCGACACGATGTCGCAGAAGACACAGTCGGTCATGGTCGATCACCCTACGTCGTCGGCGTGCCCACCCGACATCGGCGGGTGTGGTGCGGGACACGCCGCCAAAGGTGTTCCAGTTCACATAACGATTGAATAACGAACGCGGGCTGACCTGCGGAGCGCTCGTTCGGTCCGCGAAAAGCTGGCGTGAACTGGCGCAACCCTGGCGGTCCCCAAACCGGGTTGAGTGCACGTGTGTGTTACCCGCGGGATTACCGACGGGTATACCGCGGGGTCAGTTCCGAACATGAGGAATCCCTCACTTTCGTGTGTCATGATGAGTGCCACGAACACGTCGGCGATATCTCACTGCCGAGAACGCCACACCAAAGACGGTGTCACACAGGCGTGTTCAGAAACATCGCGACCACTCTACCGGCCCGGCCCACGTCGGGCACCGGTGGCGATGACGCGTGCCCGTCAGCGGGTGCGGTCACGGGTCGTACGACAACCGGACACAACCACAGGAGTTCATGTGACCGTCGATCACCATCGCACCGGAGCAGACCGGACCACCACCGGCCGCCCCACCCAGGCGCTCATCGATCGCCTCCTTGCCGGCGAGCCCTACGCGGTCAGCTTCGGCGGTCAGGGAGCAGCCTGGCTGCCGACCCTGGCAGAGCTGGTGATCGACGCCGACCTCGAGCATCGGGTGGCCGGCGTCGTCGACGCGGCCGAACGCCTCGTCGAGCCGGTCGCCGAGCAGATCACGATCGCCCGGCCGGACGGATTTCACCCGATGGCGTGGGCCCACGCCCTCGACGCCGGCGAGCCCGCACCGTCGGACGCCGACCTCGCCGACTTCACGCTGTCCGGCCCCGGCGTGCTGCTCACCCAACTCGCCGCGATCGAGTCGCTGCGTAAGCAGGGCCTCGACACCGCTCAGGCCGCGCCGCGGGCCGTCATCGGACATTCCCAGGGCTCGCTGGCCACCGGTGCCATCGGGGCCGAGGGCCACGTGGCCGAATCGGGTCAGGGTCTACTGCTGGCCATCGCCCACCTCATCGGTGCCGCGGGCACGATCGTCGCCCGCCGGCGCGGCCTGGCCACGACCAGTGAGGGCTCGCCGATGCTCGCGGTGACCGGCGTCCGGCCCGAGCGCATCGAATCGCTTCTCGCGCAGTACCGTTCCGAGCTCGCCGCAGCCGAGCAGGACAACGCCCCGGTCATCGCGATCCGCAACAGCCGCACCGCGGTCGTGCTGTCCGGCGCGCCGCGCCACCTGCGTGCCTTCACCGCACTGTGCGAGAAGGTCGCCGCGGCAGAGGCCGATGAGCGCAAGCGCAAGGTCACCGGCGGCGCGCCGTTCGCCCCCTCCTTCGATCATCTGTCGGTCAGTGTCGCCTTCCACCATCCGGCCATGGCCGGTGCGGTCGAACTCGTCGGGCAGTGGGCCGAGCAGTGTGGGATCGACGTCGATCTCGCCGTGCGGCACGCCCACGACATCCTTGTCGCCACCGTGGACTGGGTGGGCACCGTCGAGGAGACCCTCGGCACCGGTGTCGGGTGGATTCTCGACTTCGGTCCCGGTGACCTCGCCACCCGGCTCTCGGCCCCGCTCGTTCGCGGCCAGGGTGTCGGTCTGGTCGCCGCCGCATCGCGCGGTGGACAACGAAACCTGTTCAGCCCCGGCGGTATCCCCGAGGTTGCCCGCCCGTGGAGCGAGTTCGCGCCGACCCTCGCCGAACTCCCCGACGGTCGCAAGGTCGTCGAGACCGCGTTCACCAAGCTCACCGGGCGTTCGCCGATGCTGCTCGCCGGCATGACCCCGACCACCGTGGATCCGGCCATCGTCGCCGCCGCTGCCAACGCCGGACACTGGGCCGAGCTCGCCGGTGGTGGGCAGGTGACCGAGCAGATCCTCGCCGACAATGTCGCGACCCTGACCGACCTGCTCGAGCCGGGACGGCAGGCGCAGTTCAATGCGCTGTTCCTCGACCCGTACCTGTGGAAGCTACAGCTCGGTGGTAAGCGCCTCGTGCAGAAGGCTCGCGCCCAGGGTGCCCCGATCGACGGCGTCATCGTCTCGGCCGGGATCCCCGAACTGGACGAGGCCGTGGCGCTCGTCGACGAATTCGTCGAGGCCGGACTGCGTTTCGTTGCCTTCAAGCCCGGAACCGTCGAGCAGATCCGCTCGGTGATCCGCATCGCCGCCGAGGTGCCCCACCACCCGGTGATCGTCCAGATCGAGGGTGGCCGCGCCGGTGGTCACCACTCGTGGGAAGACCTCGACGATCTGCTGCTGGCCACCTACGGCGAGCTGCGTGCCCGACCTAATGTCGTGGTCTGCGTCGGCGGCGGCATCGGCACCCCCGAACGTGCCAGCGCGTATCTGACCGGGCACTGGGCCGCCGAGCACGGTTACCCGCTGATGCCGCTCGACGGCATCCTCGTCGGCACCGCTGCGATGGCGGCCAAGGAGGCCACCACGGCTCCCGAGGTCAAGCAACTGCTGGTCGACACAGTCGGCTGCGACGAGTGGATCGGCGCCGGCGGTGCCACCGCCGGAATGGCTTCGGGCCGTAGCCAACTCGGTGCCGACATCCACGAGATCGACAATGCCGCCTCCGCGTGCGGACGCCTGCTCGACGAGGTCGCCGGCGACGCCGACGCGGTCGCGGCGCGGCGCGACGAGATCATCGCCGCGATGGCCCCCACCGCCAAGCCCTACTTCGGCGACGTCGCCGAGATGACCTATCGGGCCTGGCTCGATCGCTATGCCACCCTGGCCGTGGGTGCGCCCGACGACGAGCAACTGCCGTGGGCCGACATCACCTGGAAGCAGCGTTTCATCGAGATGCTGCGCCGCACCGAGGCCCGGATGAACCCGGTGGATTCGGGTGAGATCCCGACCATGTTCACCGATGTCACCACCGTCGAGGACGCGCACGCCGCGATCGACGCCCTCATCGGCGTGTACCCCGAGGTCGAAGTCGACGTCCTACACCCCGCCGACGTCGCGTTCTTCCTCGATCAGTGCCGCACCCCGGGCAAGCCGGTCAACTTCGTGCCCGTCATCGACAAGGATGTCCGCCGGTGGTGGCGCAGCGACTCGCTGTGGCAGGCCCACGATGCCCGCTACCCGGCCGAGGCCGTGTGCATCATCCCGGGGCCGGTGGCCGTCGCCGGCATCACCCGTGTCGACGAGCCCATCGGTGACCTGCTGGACCGTTTCGAGGCGCAGGTCGTCACCGACCTCGGCGCAACCGGCGTGCAGCCGAGCGTCATCGACTCCCGCAAGCAGGCCGGACTGGCCGCCGACGCCGGTCGTCTGACCAGCGTCCTGGAAGCCGACGACGTCTGCTGGGCGAGCCGCATGGTTCCGAGTCCGATTGCGCGGCTGGGTGATCGGGACAAGTGGTCGGTGCTCTCGGATGTCCGCGCCGAGCACGAGCCGACCGGTTCGGTGCTGGAGCGGATCGACGACGAGCGCTTCGACCTCGTCATCCCGATCTCGAGCGCGTCGGTGCGCATCCCGTTGCACGTCGACGCCTCGCTCGCCGACGGTGGCGCCCCGCTGGTCCTCGCCGACGATGCCTCGACCGCGATGCGGGAGATCCTCACCGTCGCCGCCGGCGGATCGCTGGCCGAGGTCGCCGACGGCGTCTCGCGCACCACGGTCACCTGGGCGCCGGAGTCGGTCGCCGACCACGCCGCGGTCACCGGTTACACCCTGCCCCCGCATCTGCATCCGACCACCCCGGCCGAGCCCTTCGGCTTCGCCGTTCCCGACACCCTCGTCGGTGCCTGCTGGCCGAGCGTGTTCAGTGTCATCGGCGCAGCCACCACCGAGGATGGCCGAGCGGTCGTCGAGGGTCTACTCGACCTGGTTCACCTCGATCACGCGGTGCACCTGGTGGGTGAGATCCCCACGGAGACAACTCAACTCACCGTGATCGCGACCGGTGGCCCGGTCTCCGACACCGAGGTCGGTCGCGTCGTGCAGGTGCAGGTCGAGGTGATCGACGGACAGAAGCAGGTCGCCGTGATGACCGAGCGCTTCGCGATCCGCGGACGACTCGGCTCGGCCGAACTCGCCGACCCGGCACGCGCCGGGGGAGCGCTCGACGACGAGGGCTCGGCGACCCGCAAGACCCTGCGCACCGCGACCATCACCGCACCGGAGCGGATGACCGGCTTCGCCGCGGTCTCCGGCGACCGCAACCCGATCCACACCGACTCCGCCGCCGCGCGGCTGGCCGGCCTCGGTGACCCGATCGTGCACGGCATGTGGCTGTCGGCGGCGGCGCAGCAGGTGCTCACCGCCACCGATGCCAAGAACCCGATTCCATCACCGCGACCGCTGATCGGTTGGACCGCACGGTATCTGGGCATGGTGCGAACCGGCGACGAGATCACCGTCCGCGCCGACCGGGTCGGAATGGACGCCGGCCGCGAGATCGTCGAGGTCACCGCCAAGGTCGGCGACAACCTCGTGATGAGCGCCACCGGTCTGCTGGCCGCGCCGCGTACCGTCTACGCCTTCCCCGGGCAGGGCATCCAGAGTAAGGGCATGGGTCTCGACGCCCGCTCACGCTCGAAGGCCGCACGCAAGATCTGGGACCGCGCCGACAAGCACACCCGTGCCGCACTGGGCTTCTCGATCCTCGCGGTGGTCCGTGACAACCCGACCACCCTGATCGCCAACGGGACGACCTACAACCATCCCGACGGTGTGCTGTTCCTGACCCAGTTCACCCAGGTCGCCATGGCGACCCTCGGTGTGGCACAGATCGCCGAGCTCAAGGAATCCGGCGGCTTCGTCGAGGGTGCGATCACCTGCGGTCACTCCGTCGGCGAGTACAACGCGCTCGCGGCCTGCGCGGGAGTGTTGCCGCTCGAGGCGGTGCTCGAGGTCGTCTTCCAGCGTGGCGAGGCCATGCATCACCTGGTGCCCCGAGATGATCAGGGCCGCAGTGACTATCGGATGGCCGCCATCCGGCCCAGCCAGTTCGGGCTCGACGACGCCGAGGTCACCGACTTCGTCGCGCAGATCGGCGCCGAGTCCGGTGAGTTCCTTGAGGTCGTGAACCTCAATCTGCTCGGTTCGCAGTACGCGATCGCCGGCACCGTGCGCGGCCTCGAGCGACTCGAGGAGGAGATCGAGCGTCGCCGCATCGAATTCGGCGGCAAGCGCTCGTTCATCATCGTGCCCGGCATCGACGTGCCGTTCCACTCGACGGTGCTGCGTGCCGGCGTGCCGGAATTCCGCGGCAAGCTCGACGCGCTGCTTCCCGAGGAATTCGATCCGTCGATCCTCATCGGGCACTACATCCCGAACCTGGTGCCGCGGATGTTCAATCTCGGCCGCGACTTCGTCGCCGAGATCGCCGATCTGGTTCCGTCCGACCCGCTGAACGAGGTTCTCGCGGACTGGGATTCGTGGGCCGCGCAGCCGGCGAAACTGGCACGCGTGGTGCTCATCGAGTTGCTGGCGTGGCAGTTCGCCAGCCCGGTGCGCTGGATCGAAACCCAGGAGCTACTGTTCTCCGGCGCCGACCGCGACGGGCTCGGTGTGCAACGCTTCGTCGAGATCGGCCTGAAGGGCGCCCCGACCCTCGCGGGTCTGGCGACCAATACCCTCAAACTCGATCGATACGACTCCGCGACCACC
>NZ_MVPX01000154.1:0-280 GCF_002043085.1 Gordonia sp. i37
ATCGACGGAGCCGCCGAAGCCGACATGGCTGCACTGGCCTCGACGGTGGAGAGCCTGGCCCGCGGGTACCGCCCGCTGGGCACCGTGCTGACCGACGCCGTCGGCGATCAGATCCGCAAGGTGATCGGCCCGACCGGCAAGCGTCAGTCCTACATCACCGACCGGGTGACCGGCGTGTGGCAACTGGGCCCGGGCTGGGGTCTGCACTCCCAGGTCGCGCTCGCATTGGGCACCCGTGAGGGCGCCAGCGTCCGCGGTGGCGATCTGGGCGACCTCCTCG
>NZ_MVPX01000155.1:0-7810 GCF_002043085.1 Gordonia sp. i37
CGCGGGGCCAAAGCCGGCAGCCGAGTCCGGTGGCGGCGCAACGGTCGATGCGGCTGCGCTCGGTGAGTTCACCGAGCAGATCACCGGTCGCACAGGTGCGCTGGCGTCGGCCGCTTACACCATGCTCTCCAAACTCGGTCTCACCGAGGAGGTCTCGACCCCCGAGACCGCCGACGACCCCAATGCGGTTCTGGCGCAGCGGGTCAGCGACGAGCTGGGTTCGGACTGGGCGCGCACCGTCGCACCGGCCTTCGACGAGGCCAAGGTCGTCCTCATCGACGACCGCTGGGCGACCACGCGTGAGGATCTGGTGCGGATCTGGCTCACCGACGCCGATGAGCTGGACGCCGACTTCGACGCGCTCACCGCACGCTTCGCCGGTTCCGGGCACACCGTCGCCCAGCACGCCACCTGGTGGCAGGGCAAGGCGCTGGCCGCGGGAAACCTGGTGCACGAGCGCGCTTTCGGGACCATCGCGCATGTCGCCGAAGAGCCCGGACAGGGCCGGTGGGCCGATCAGGTCGCTGTGGTGACCGGTGCCAGCAAGGGGTCGATCGCCGCGTCGGTCGTCGCCGGGCTGCTGGCCGGCGGCGCCACGGTGGTGGCCACCACCTCGCGACTGGACTCGCAGCGACTGGCCTTCTACAAGAAGCTCTATCGCGAGAATGCCCGGTACGACGCCGCGCTGTGGGTCGCCCCGGCGAACATGGCCTCCTACACCGACGTCGACGAGCTGGTGTCGTGGCTGGGTAGCGAACAGACCGAGAACCTCGGCGGGACCACCGCCGTGGTGAAGCCGGCGATCAAGCCGACGTTGCTGTTCCCGTTCGCCGCGCCCCGCGTCGCCGGTGACCTCACCGACGCCGGCGGTCGCGCCGAGCTGGAGATGAAGGTGCTGCTGTGGTCGGTGGAGCGGTTGATCGCCGGTCTGTCCGAGATCGGTGCCGACCACGACATCGCCGCTCGTCTGCACGTGGTGCTGCCCGGCTCGCCCAACCGTGGCATGTTCGGCGGCGACGGCGCCTACGGCGAGAGCAAGGCAGCGCTCGACGCCCTCGTGACCCGTTGGGCTGCAGAGGAATCGTGGGGCTCGAAGACCACCCTGGCGCATGCGCTGATCGGGTGGGTCAAGGGCACCGGACTCATGGGCCACAACGACGGAATGGTCACCGCGGTGGAAGCCGCGGGCGTGCGAACCTGGACCACCGACGAGATGGCCGACAATCTGCTGGGCCTCTGCGATCCGGCCACCCGGGCCGCGGCGCGGGAGGCTGCGGTGACCGCCGACTTCACCGGTGGACTCGATCCGTCGATCGACCTCAAGGCACTGGCCGCACAGGCCGCCGACGAGGACGAGACCGATGAGTCGGCCGAGGACGAGGCACCGGTGACCGTCGCGGCCCTGCCCGCCCCGGCACGCGCGGCGAGCGGCGTGAGCCCGGTGTGGCCGAAGATCGACTCGCGTCCGGAGGACATGGTCGTCATCGTCGGTGCCGGCGAGCTCGGCCCGTACGGTTCGGCACGCACGCGCTTCGAGATGGAGGTCGACGAGAAGCTCAGTGCCGCAGGCGTTCTCGAACTCGCCTGGAACACCGGACTGATCACCTGGGATACCGCGCCCAAGCCGGGCTGGTATGACACCGAATCCGGTGATCCGGTGGCCGAGGCCGACATCGCCGAGCGCTACCACGACGCGGTCGTCGAGCGATGCGGCATTCGCCGCTACGCCGACGAGGGCGCCTTGGTCGACGGCACCTCGCCGCTGTTGACATCGGTGTTCCTCGACGAGGATCTGACCTTCACGGTGTCCTCGGAGGCCGAGGCGCGCGCGTTCGCCTCCGCCGATCCCGAGCGAACCCGGGTCGTTGCCGACGAGGAGTCCGGCGAATGGCAGGTGACTCGTTTGGCGGGCACCGAGATCCGCGTCCCGCGTCGTTTCGCCCTGACCCGCACCGTCGGTGGGCAGATCCCGACCGGGTTCGACCCGACCCGTTGGGGCGTCTCGGCCGACATGGCCGAGTCGATCGACCGGGTGGCGTTGTGGAATCTCGTGTCCACCGTCGACGCGTTCCTCTCCTCGGGCTTCACCCCGAGCGAGCTGATGCGGTGGGTGCATCCGGGTCTGGTGGCCAATACCCAGGGCACCGGCATGGGCGGTATGACCTCGATGCGCGAGCTCTACATCAACACCCTGCTCGGCGAGGCCAAGGCCAACGACATCCTGCAGGAGGCGCTGCCGAACATCGTTGCCGCGCACGTCGTCCAGTCCTACGTCGGTAGCTACGGTGCGATGATCCACCCGGTCGCCGCCTGTGCGACCGCTGCGGTCTCGGTCGAGGAGGGCGTCGACAAGATCCGCCTCGGCAAGGCGCTGTTCGCGGTGGCCGGCGGCTTTGACGATCTCGGTATCGAGGGCATCGTCGGATTCGGTGACATGTCGGCGACCGCGGAATCGGCGAAGATGGCCGCGCGGGGGATCGACGAGCGCCGCTACTCGCGGGCCAACGATCGCCGACGCGGTGGATTCGTCGAATCCCAAGGTGGCGGAACGATTCTGCTGGCCCGCGGCGACGTCGCGGCGCAGATGGGCCTGCCGGTCCTCGGTGTGGTGGCGTGGGCGCAGAGCTTCGGCGACGGCGTTCACACCTCGATCCCGGCCCCGGGCCTCGGTGCGCTGGGTGCCGCACGGGGTGCGCTGAGCTCGCCACTGGCCAACGCGCTGGCGGCGCTGGGTGTCAGTGCCGACGACGTCGCCGTCGTCTCCAAGCACGACACCTCCACCCGCGCCAACGATCCCAACGAGTCCGAGCTGCACGAGCGGCTGGCCGCGGCGATCGGCCGTGGTGACGGTGCACCACTGTTCGTGGTGTCGCAGAAGTCGCTGACCGGTCACGCCAAGGGCGGTGCCGCCGCCTTCCAGCTGATCGGACTGTGCCAGGTGTTGCGTGAGGGCGTCATCCCACCGAACCGCAGTCTCGATTGCGTCGACGAGCAGATGAAGGACTACCCGCATCTGGTCTGGGCGCGGGAGACACTGCGACTCGGGGATCGCTTCCCGCTCAAGGCCGGTCTGCTGACCAGCCTCGGATTCGGCCACGTGTCGGGCCTGATCGCGGTCGTACATCCGGAGGCGTTCATCGCCTCGCTGGACCCTGCCGAGCGCGAGGACTATCGCCGTCGTGCCGCCGAGCGTGAGCGCAAGGGCAGCCAGCGGTTGCTCGAGGCGATGTGCGGTGGCGAGGCCGCCTACCGTCGTCCGGCCAACCGTCGCTTCGACGAGATCCGCGACGAGCACGACGCCGAGGCTCAGGTGCTCCTCGATCCGGCGATTCGTCTGGGCGAGTCGGGTGCGTATGCCGATGCGGCGCAAGACGTGTCGTCCTCCAGCAGCGCGGCCACGATCTGATGGCGGTGTTGGGAGTCGGGATCGACGTCGTGTCGATCCCGGAATTCGCCGAGCAATTGGCCCAGCCGGGAACGACCTTCGGCGACCGCTTCACCGTCGGCGAGCGCCGCGACGCGGCGTCGGGTACCGGTGAGGACGCACGTCACCTCGCGGCACGGTGGGCTGCCAAGGAGGCCGTCGTCAAGGCGTGGTCGGTCAGCCGGTTCGCCCGGTCGCCGTTGCTGCCGTTGATCCGGCACAGCGACATCGAGGTGGTCACCGACAACTGGGGGCGTCCGGCCATCCGGCTGGCCGGGGAGATCGCCGAACACCTGCGTGACACCCAGGTGCACATCTCGCTGACCCATGACGGCCCGTCGGCCGCCGCGGTCGCGATCCTGGAGGGCACGGGCTGAGCCCGGCGTTCCACGCGAGGCACGGGACGAGCAGACGACGGCGGTCGGGCCGATGCCGACCGCCGTCGTTTCTCGTCGAGCACCGGTGGATCAGTGCACCGGTGGATCAGAGCACCGGTGGATCAGACCGAACTGGTGCTCTCCTCGAGCAGCAGGTAGCCGGCCAGCATGCGTTTGAGCTCGGTCACCGTCTCGGGATGGTCGTGGCCGTCCTGCACCGAGAAACTCAGCAGCGAGTACGCCGTGTGCACCAGTACCTGCGACATCATCTCGCGCCGAGCCCGCTGTGACGGGGTCAGCGGGGCGATCAGCCGCGAGACCTGGTCGGCCAGAACGCGTTCGTTCTGCGAGGCGGTGGCCCGGGTGGCCGGGGTCGACTGCACCGCCAACCACACCGCCCGCCGGGACGGGTCGTCGCGCCACAACGCGGCGAGGTGGTCGAGGAACTTCTCGAGGAGCACCGGCCATTCGAGCGAGGGCACCTCGGAGGCGAACGCGGTGAGCTCCTCGCGGACCGCGACCGTGTCGAGTCGGTCGAGTTCGCACACGATCACGTACTTGTTGGCGAAGTACTGATAGAGCGTCCCGATGGGAACCTCGGCGCGCGAGGCGATCTCCTCACACGTCAGCGACTCGAACCCGACCTCGGTGAGCAATTCGCGAGCAGCCGCGAGCATCGCGGAGAACTTGCGTTTGCTGCGCTCCTGCGTGGGCCGTTTGCGGGGGACGAGAGGCTGGGTGGTCATCGGTCCGGGTGCGGTGTCGGGGTGGGCTCAGTCGAGCGCGAGGTCGCGGCGCAGCTTGGCGACATGCCCGGTCGCGCGGACGTTGTACTGGGCCAGTGCGATCGTGCCCTGCTCGTCGACCAGGAAGGTCGAGCGGATCACACCGGTGACGACCTTGCCGTAGAGCTTCTTCTCACCGAACGCACCCCAATGCGTCAGCACCGACTTGTCCGGGTCGCTGAGCAGGGGGAAGTCCAGTCCTTCGGCGTCGGCGAACTTCGCGAGTTTGGCCGGCTTGTCGGGTGAGATTCCGATCACATCGATGCCGGATTCTCCGAGGTCGGCGAGGTTGTCCCGGAAGTCGCAGGCCTGCTTGGTGCATCCGGGCGTCGACGCCGCCGGATAGAAGTAGACGATCACCTTTCGGCCTGCGTAGTC
This sequence comes from Gordonia sp. i37, assembly GCF_002043085.1. Lineage (NCBI taxonomy): Bacteria > Bacillati > Actinomycetota > Actinomycetes > Mycobacteriales > Gordoniaceae > Gordonia > Gordonia sp. i37. The sequence continues at coordinate 4,965 of NZ_MVPX01000155.1, forward strand.
GGCCAGCGACACCGGGTTGCCCTGCGCGTCGGGGAGGGTGAAGGCCGGTGCCGGGTCTCCGACGGCAAGGCGTTGTGTGTCTGACATGACGCTCAGGCTAGTCGATGATGTCCGATGTCCGACCGACGATGTGCAGTGGCGCCGGCGGGCATGGCGTAACCTTGTGTGGCCGCTCGCACCGCATCCGCTCCGCGCCGGGAACTCCTCCTCGCGCGGTCGTGTTGCGTCGGGGGAGAAGTGTGGTCCGCCGGGCCACATGAGCTGATCTTTCTTGACCATTCCTGGGAGGACCACGTGGCCGGGGATACCGACCGTATCGAGCAGGACATCGCGAAAGCCCGCGAGGACCTGGCCCACACACTCGACGCGCTGGCCGAGCGGGCCAACCCGCAGCGCCTGGCCGGCGACGCCAAGACTGCCGCACTCGCGTTCTTGAACACGCCCGCAGTCAAGTACACGCTTGCCGGCGTGGGCTCTGTCGTCGTCGTTCTCGTCATCCGCAAGGTCCTACAGTGACCCGTGCGCGGGGCTCATATGCCCGAAACGCGCTCCTCGTACTCACCGTCGGCGCCGTCGCGACCGTTTTGCCCGGTTGCACGGCGTCGTCGTCGTATCCCGATGCCACCGGGAACGCGCCTGCGTTGAGTTCGTTGGGGCAGCCGAGTATCTCCGTCACCGGGTGGGCCGACCGTCCCCTGAAGGACAACGCGGTGGGCGTGATGCCGGGCGCACCGCTGACCGTGACCGCCCATGACGGCAATCTGCGATCGGTCGTCGTCACCGGATCGGACGGGCCGGTGCCCGGCACCGTCTCCGCCGACGGGTCCACCTGGACCGCCAAGGGCCCATTGGACTTCGACGACCAGTACACGCTGACCGCCGCGGCGCAGGGCGTCGACGGCGCGGGTGCGAAGAGGCTGACCTTCAGCACCGCCTCCGCCGAATCGACCGCCACCGCCTCGACGGTGACCGCCGAGAACGAGACCGTGGGTATTGGTCAGCCGGTGATGATCAATTTCGATCAGCCGGTCACCAACAAGCTCAACGCACAGCGCGCCATCCAGGTCACCACCAACCCTCCGGTCGAGGGTGCGTTCTACTGGGTCAACGACTCGATGGTGCGTTGGCGTCCCGAACACTTCTGGACGCCGGGTACCAAGGTCAACGTCAAGGTCAACACCAAGGGCATCGACCTCGGTGGCGGCGTCTACGGCGACAACAACCTCACCACCGACTTCACCGTCGGTCGTGCGCTCGTCGCCTCCGCCGATGACAAGACCCACATGATCACCGTGTCCATCAATGGCAAGGTCGTGCGGACGATGCCGACCTCGATGGGCAAGGATTCGAGCCCCACCAACAACGGCATCTACATCGTGGCCGAGCGCGATCCGAGCGTCATCATGGACTCCTCGACCTACGGCGTGCCGGTCAGTTCGCCGGGCGGCTACCGCGAGACCGTCTACGATGCGACGCGAATCTCCTTCAGCGGCATCTACATTCACTCGGCTCCGTGGTCGCTCGGCGATCAGGGCGTCGATGACGTGAGCAACGGCTGCCTCAACGTCAGTCCCGCCAACGCCGAGTGGTTCCTCAACACCGCGCTGCGCGGCGACATCGTAACGGTGAAGAACGCTGTGGGACCGATCCTTCCGGGTGACGATGGCCTCGGTGACTGGAACGTCCCGTGGTCGGTGTGGAAGAAGGGCAACGCCACTGACGGGTGATGCGACCACCGAGCGGAAACTGCTTCTGCCCAGCCGATTTCATGGATCGGGTACCGGTCATGTAATGTTTCCTCTCGGTTCGCCAAGCGCCATTAGCTCAATTGGCAGAGCAGCTGACTCTTAATCAGCGGGTTCGGGGTTCGAGTCCCTGATGGCGCACAGAGAAGCCCCCTTCACCAGCACGAACGGTGAAGGGGGCTTCTTCTCGTTCAGGTGCACCCACGGTTTACCCACGGTTTTCACACCGAGCGCACCGGAGCCAGGACGTCGAGAGCCGACGTGACATCGGGAGCTGCAGAACGACGCTGACGGTAATGGCGCTCCAGCACCTCACGGGTGTTGCCGAGCTGTTCGGCGGCCACGTCCGGGCCGTACTCGTCGGCGACGGTCGTTCCCACCGTCTGACGCAGCGAATGTGGGGTGACCCACTCGATCAGTTCGGCCGGACCATCAGGTTTGCCGTCGATGATCGCGACATGCTTGCGCGCCTTGCGCAGCTGCCGGCGGACGTTCGCCGCCGACCGCACCGTCCCGGCTCGAGACGGAAAGATGAAGTCCCCGGGTAGGTTGCGGGCTCGCTGGCGCCGCAGTGCTGCCGTCACGAGCGTCGGCAGCGTCAGGATCAGATCGTTCGCGCCATCCTTACTTCGCGGTGCAGGGTCAGCGTCGGGGGCTCGCCCCAGTCGACGTCAGCCCACCGCGCGGGTGGCGCCTCGTGGATCCGGCGACCAGTCCCCAGCCAGAACTCGAACAGCTCCAGCCGGTTATAGCCCGCGGCGGGCCGTGACCGACGTTGCCACCCGCGTAGGAGCCGATCCGCCGCCGCTGGATCGCCAGTTCGTCGACGGTCAGGGCTCGCGGCTTCTTGCGCTCACGCTTGACTGTGGAGGTGTCACGGACGGGGTGGCGCTCGATCGCGTCATGCTGGGCGGCCAGCGCCATCATCCCCGAGAGAATGATGCGACACCGCTGTGCCACCGTGGTTTCGCCCTTGGACTCGATGAAGCGTTCGGCACCGCCGACGGTCAGCTCGCCGACGCGCACATCACCGACGGCGGGCGTGATGTGTACACGGATCGTCTGCTCGTACAGCTCCAATGTGGACGGTGCGAGGTACTG
>NZ_MVPX01000156.1:0-971 GCF_002043085.1 Gordonia sp. i37
CCCCCGTTCGGCCTTCGCCCCCGAGGTGCCGAATCGCTCCACCGGCCGCGTCTTGCCGTCATAGTCCCGATACTGCGCCCGGCCCGGTGGCGTCCGGGAGCTTCCTCGTTGCGGTTCACCCGGCCCCAGTGCCGAGGGGGAGTGGTGGGCGAGGCACTTGAGCGTTGTGTAGACCGGCGAGTGTGTGAATTGTGGCCAGGAGGCGTGGTGGGTGCGTTTGACGTGCCATTTCACGTATGTGCGTGTGACGACGCGGGGCGTGGCTCGGCGGATTCTGGCCAGTGTCGTGCACTGCCAGCTCGTACAGTGTTGCGTCGAGTGCAGATCGGAGATTGTGTAACCACTCTCCGAAGATGACGGATATCTGGACGGGGAATCGTGCGGATTCTGATGCGAGTACGCGTACGTCGTGCTCACCGACGTCGAACCTCTGGTTGATCGGATATCGGCGAGATGCTCGGCGGCCAGCTCCCACAGGGTGTCTCTGTGTTCGCTTGCCCGTCGGACGCGAGCCAACGCGGCTTCGAAGTCGGCCTCCAATGCGAAGTGCTTGATTCGAAAGTCACTGGTGGTCGAGGATCTCGAAGCCTTCCTGAAATACGAGATCGGCGATGGGAAGCGTGGTTGCGCTATTCGTGGCGAGGGGCGTGATTGTTGCGTCTTGGTCATTGAGCTCGGTGATCTCGGCCACGCCGTGATCGCATTGGATTCTCATCCCGATCGCGAGGAAGAGGTTGCCGCATTGTTCGTGGCTCACGAGAACGACGCCGGTCTCCGATCGCGAGATAGCAGCGTTGGCGATGGAATCCTCAGAAATATCGAGGAGTCCTAGAAGGTCGCCCATCGACAGGCCGAACGTCTTGGTCACTCTTCTGCGTTGAGGCCGCTGGATGGGTACGGGTTTGGCGTGTCCCCCGTGAGCCGGTCCGGGTTGTTTTAGAGTCCTGATTGCCCTGATGAGGGCGGAGAAG
>NZ_MVPX01000157.1:0-25318 GCF_002043085.1 Gordonia sp. i37
GGACGATTCGCCATACCCCATTATCGCAGCAAACCAACCGTTCAAGCAATTACGACGCGCGCCACTAGGCGGCGTAGGCAGGTTTGCCGGCTGCGGTGGCAGACCTCAGGGTCGTCAGGGGGGAAAGTCACCCTGGTGGGGCGACTGATTGGCGGCTAATCCTCAGTGCAGCAACGAAACTGACTCGTTCTGGGTCGTGGCCGGCGTGGCTGGCGGCCTCGACCATCAAAGATAGGATCGCGTGATGGCAGCATAAGTGTCCCCAAATCTCCTGCAGCACATCGGGGGATATCGAGCGCAGCACTGTGCGGGGCCCACGTTGATGGGTTTTGAGTTCATAGAACGCGATCTCGATCTCCCACCGCTCGGTACAAGTTGGCAGCCAACTGCTGATCGTGGAGTGTTCTCGTATACGTTGTGGCGCGAAGCTATAGCAACCAATGCGGATCTGCTGTGGCGAGTCAAGACCTCGGTATCGGGCCCGAAACCACGACACGTGAGGGACTTGCCGGACGGCTCGTGACCAGCGTCCCCCACCCTGACAACTGGGTCAACCGTGCACGTGCCGAGCCCGACGGCCAGGACGAGGGCAGTAGCGATAGCGCTGCCGAGCTCAAGCGGTTGCGCGCTGAGGTGGCCGAGTTGCGGATGGAGCGCGATGTTCTACAACGATCGGTGGTCCGGTGGGTGAAGGAGGCGACGAAGTGATCCTGGCCCGCTTCATCGCCGAGCAGAGGACCGCCTATCGAGTGCCGCACACGGTCACGTGCGCGCTATTTGGCGTGAGTATGGCCTGGTTCTGCAAATGGTGTGCGCGTTTCCAAATAGCTGGCGCGACAAGAGAATTGCACACCGCTCGGGACTGTCGTTGTGACACGGTGGACCGTGCGGTCAAGGTCAAGTTCACGCAGCTACGCCGATTGCACGGTTCGCCCTGTCTGCATGTAGATCTGCGATCTGAGGGATGGACGGCCAGCGAGAAGACGCTCGCGGAGTCGATGCGCCGACAAGGTTTGGTGGCACCCCCCGGGAGTGGTCTCGCTACCCAACGGCACCGCGACCCGCTCGAACAACGCCGCCAACGGCGAACTGGGGAGGGTGTGCAGCGTGACGCGTAAGGCCATTCTGTGGCGATTATTGCGGTAATTTGTGTATCAATGTCATCTTGCGCCAGCAGTGATTCTGAGGGGATCGGTGTGTCCAGCGATTCTGAGCAGGTGCTTCTCGCTTTGAATGGAGATCCGCAGGAGGTTTCACCAGGCGTTACCGTCGCACTCGCCTGGCTGGACTCCGGCCAGGGCGACACCTATGTCGTTGCTACGCTCCATAATCAGTCGACATCATCGTATAACTTGAACCAGAACCGAGCCTATTTTTCGGTTGGAAATGAGCGGACAGCCGCATCGGACGTTCTGCCCCACGCTCCTCTTGATCCGGGATTTGAAGGCAAGGTAGCCTGGCAATTCCCAGGGGAAGAGGGCGATTTTTCCGATGCCATTCTTACCATCGAAGGCGTTCGGTGGACGGGTGACTTCACTAAGCTCACACAATCTGGCTCTGCCCGACCATCGAAATAAACCTCGGATATCGATGCATCTGAAGCATCTGTCGGCTTCTTGTCAAGCGACAGATGCCGGGAAGGCGGATCGCAAGTATGAGCGGGTGTTCGCATACGAGGGAGGTGAGGCGCGCCTCACGGTGGCGCTGCTCTGCCAGTTCCGCCGTCGCGTCAACTCTGCAAGCGACATGAGCGCGCCCGGCAAACCGTGCTGTGGCCGTCACCTGCCTCAGCCCTGGTCGGATAGGCCGCGGCGACAGTTCGTCAGCCTCCCGCGGGACGATCTGTACGGCGCCCACCACGACCATGAGGGGCTGCCCTCAAGCCACGGAAGATGCGAGCGAACCGTGACATTCCGCCCGGGCGCGGTCGACCTCGACGACGGGGATCGGGGAGTGTTCGCGGCCGAGGAGCTGGAGCACCTAATGGGTTTCAGCGCCCGGCCACCCGACATCCCATCACCGACGCGCGTTGGCGTAGGGCAGGCGCCCATAATGTTCGGCGAATGCCAGGATCATGGAGCTCTCAATGGCCGCAGCGTCGGCGTCCGGGGTCTCCCTCCACGCCACGAGTAAGTCCGCGTGGTCGGCGAGCTGCCATATGCGACGGCCACCAGAGTGGGCGACGGGTTCCCCGGATCCGTAGCGGCGGTACTCGTCCAGACGGCGACGCAGGCCCCGACGTCCGCTCGTGCCGACATTGGCTTTGCCGATATAGAGCACTCGGCTCTCGGGCACCCAGCGGTCCTGCAGGGCGTCGACGAGTTCGGTGGGATCGCGGCCCTTCCAGTGGCCTGCCGGTGAGACGTCGAGGAACACTGGCGGTTCGTCGGTACCTCTCACCACGACGTAGACGCCCGGGCCGCGGGGCACGTCCGCGGTAGGCAAGTCCGCGAACCTCACCCATCCCGAGAATCGGGAGAAGTCGATCTGGGGCGGAAGGTCACCACCGTCGGGTTGATTGCTCATCCCAGCAGTGAATCACTGCGGGGTCCGTTGGGGTTTGTGAATCGGCCACGAACCGGCTTTCCGGCACTCTCAATCAGCGGATTAGGGGTTCGAGGCCGTGATGGCGGGAAGCACTGCCCCCGTGACCGGTACTGACCAGTCGCGAGCGCCCTTTCGTGGCTCTGGTCAGTTGCTCGAGCCGGGGCGATGCGTATCGAAGCGGTCACGGTCTCGCGGGTTGAACTTGGCAATTGCGACACCGAGCGCAACGATGTCTCCATGAACGACAACCCCTCGACCGTGGTGCCCGACGACAAGCGCCAGGGTGGACTCCCGTCGTGGGCGGTCAAAACCATCGCCATCGCCGTGGTCGTCGTGCTGGCGGTCATCGCATATTTCATCCTGGCGGCGTTCCTGCCGCGCTGGTGGTCGCAGAAGATCGGTTCCGCGGTCGGCCAGAGCATCACCACCGGCAGCTTCTACGGCATCGCGTTCGGGGTGGTGTGCACGCTCGTCTCACTCCTGTTGCTGGCGCTCGCCTGGCGCGCCCGGCGCTGGGGTCAGACCCGTTACTGGGCGCTGGCGTTCGTCGTGCTTGCCGTCGTCGCGTCGATACCGAATCTGCTCACCCTGACCGTCGTTGCCGGCGGGGGGAGTGGGGCGCATGCCGGTGAGCGCATCCTCGACGTCGAGGCTCCGGGATTCCGTGGGGGCACCCTGGTCGGCGTGATCATCGCCGCGGTGATCTTCGCCGTCGGCGCATTTCTGTGGATTCGACTCCGCCGTCGCCGCCGCGCGGCCACCACGACCGCTGCGACGACGACGCAACCGCCCGCCTGACACCACCATCGGCAAGGCGCGTGCCGTCCAGGCGCGGTCGATAGGTGTCATTCGGTCGGGCGGGCTCGCGGGCGCGACAACTCGGGCATATCCGAGATCTCGTACACTTGGTGCAGAATTCGCCGACTCCCTGATGTGTGTGGGTCGGCATCGGCGTCAGGTGGGAGTGAGATGGGGAACGGTCGGACTCGGCTGCGGTCATCGTTGATGATCGGTGGGCTTCTGGTGGCGGTCATCGCGCTGGTGACCTCGTGCTCGCAGAAGCCGCAATACTCCAACGCCGTCGGCAGTTCGGTGCTCTACGACGACCTCCTCAAGCCAGGGGTGGAGATCACCGAATGGAACGAGCAGACGCTCGCCGACAACGCGGTCGGTATCCAGCCGGGCGCGCCGATCAGGGTTCGGGCGAGCGAGGGCGCGCTGACCGGTGTCCGCATCGGGAAGGCGGACGGCTCCACCGTTCGCGGGACCCTGTCGGAAGACGGCACGGAGTGGGTCAGCGGAGAACCGCTGGGCTACAACCGGACCTACACATTGACCGCCGACGCGGCCGGGGTCGGCGGCTCCACCTCCAAAGAGGTCTCGTTCACCACGCGGGCGCCGAGCAACCTCACACAGGCCTATCTGACCCCCAACAACGGGGAGACCGTGGGCGTCGGCCAACCCGTCGCGGTGAAGTTCGACGAGGCGATCACCAACCGCCGCGCTGCGCAGAACGCGATCCGGATCACCACGAATCCGCCGGTGCAAGGCGCCTTCTACTGGATCAGCGACACCGAGGTGCGCTGGCGTCCGGCCGAGTACTGGAAGCCCGGCACCTCCGTGGACGTCGCGGTGAACACCTACGGCATCGACCTCGGTGGCGGGCTCTTCGGCCAGGAGAATCTCAAGTCCTCGTTCAAGATCGGCCGGTCGATGATCATCACCGCTGACGACAACACCAAACAGGTCACCTTTGTCCAGGACGGCAAGGTTGTCCGCAGCATGCCCACGTCGATGGGCAAGGAGTCCACCCCCACCGACAACGGGGTGTATCTCGTCTCGGACAAGCACGACAACATCATCATGGACTCGTCGACCTACGGTGTCCCGGTCGGCTCGGCCGACGGCTATCGCACGCCCGTGGACTACGCGACCCGAATGTCCTACAGCGGCATCTTCTTTCACTCCGCTCCCTGGTCGGTGTGGGCCCAGGGCAACACCAACACCAGTCACGGCTGCCTGAACCTGAGCCCGGACAACGCCCTGTGGGTCATGAACAACACGCTGCGCGGTGATCCGGTCATCGTGAAGAACACCGTGGGCGGAACGCTCTCGGGCACCGACGGACTCGGGGACTGGAACATCCCCTGGGCGGTGTGGTCGAAGGGCAATGCCTGAGGCGGCGCCCCGAAACGACAATGCCATTGGTGATTGTTACGCTCATCTCTGACACGATTTTCGACGACGATGGGATTCCACCACCATGGGCGAACGCTCTTCCTGGGAAAACGACGACCTGACCGCCTTGCGTGACCTTGCCCGCAGCTTCTGCGAAAAGGAGGTCAAGCCCAATATCGACAAGTTCATCGACCAGCACCACGTCGACCGCGACCTCTGGAACAAGGCCGGCGAACTCGGTCTGCTGTGCATGTCGATTCCCGAGGAGTACGGAGGCGGCGGGGGTACCTTCGCCCATGAAGCGGTACTCATCGAGGAGCAGGCGCACATCGCCGACTCCTCGTGGGGCGTCAGCCTGCACAACGGCATCGTCGCCCACTACCTGCTCCAGTACGGGTCGGAGGAGCAGAAGCAGACGTGGCTGCCCAAGATGGCCAGCGGTGAAGTCGTCGGGGCCATCGCCATGACCGAACCCGGCACCGGATCCGACCTGCAGAACGTCAAGACCAAGGCGATCGCGCAGGGCGACGAGTACGTCATCGACGGGTCGAAGACCTTCATCACCAACGGCGCCCAGGCCGATCTGATCATCGTCGTGGCCAAGACCGACGCGAGCGAGGGCGCCAAGGGCATCTCCCTGATCCTCGTCGAGGCCGACCGTGAGGGATTCCGCCGCGGACGCGTGCTCGACAAGGTGGGGCAGCGCGGCCAGGACACCTCGGAACTGTTCTTCGACGGTGTGCGGGTGCCCACGAGCAACCTCCTCGGCAGCGAGGAGGGGCAGGGTTTCATCCAGCTCATGCAGCAGCTGCCGCAGGAACGTCTCATCATCGCCGTCGCGTCGGTCGCCGGGATGGAGACCGCACTGCGGCACACGCTGGCCTACACGAAGGAACGAACGGCGTTCGGGCGCCCCATCTTCGGTTTCCAGAACACGAAGTTCAAGCTCGCCGAGGTGGCGACCGAGTCGCGGATCGCACGCGTCTTCGTCGACGACTGCATCACCAAACACATCGACGGCAAGCTCGACATCCCGACCGTGGCGATGGCCAAATGGTGGACCAGCGACCGTGCCATGGTCGTCGCCGACGAATGCCTGCAGTTGTTCGGCGGCTACGGCTACATGAACGAGTACCCCATCGCCCGGATGTGGGCCGATCAGCGCGTCCAGAAGATCTACGCCGGAACCAACGAGATCATGAAGGAGATCATCGCGCGGACGCTCTGACGAGTGCCTCGCAGCAAAGCGCGATGTGCGGAGGTGGGGTTCACAGCACGCCGCTGATGTCCCCGGCGCTCAGCAGGGCGACCAGGATCGGGACGACGTGGGTGGCAGCGATGCCATACTCGTTTCGTCCCACTTTCACCACCAGTGACGCCGCGGTGAGGATCTTCAGGTGATGATAGAGCTGCCCTGAGGTCCCGAAGTCCCCGGCGGCCTGGAGTTCGGCCACCGATGCGTTGCGGCGCAACAGGATTCGGAGGATCTCCAGGCGGCTGGGGTGCCCCATCGCCGCGAACACCTCCGCCGTGGTGGCGGCGGGGAGGTCCAGGATCGCGGCCGCGTCGTAGCCGATCCGCCATCGGATGGGTCCGGCCAGGTCGACGCTGCCTTGATAGGAAACCGTGTTCTCGTGCAGCGCGCCGTCCGAGGGGGGCGCGCTCCCCGCCGGCGCGGTGGAGCCGGCCCCCGTCGTCGGGTCGGTGCCGCCGACCTCCGGGCCACGACGTTCGTCGTTCCCGACGAGGGCTTCGAGGCGTTCGACGCGGTCGGTCAACGCCTGCACCACGGATCGGAGGTCGTCGCTCACACCACGCACCGTAGCGCGGCGGAGATCGCAGGATCGGTCAGGGCGTCGAGGAGCAGGCGCTGGTGGGTGAAGTGATCGCGGTCCTGCGCGTCGCGAGACATGTTGCGTACCATCATCGTTCCGACCGCGATCCGGCCATCGGGGGCGTGATACTCGAAGACCTCGGTGAGCACTCCCGGCAGGCTGCCGCCCTTGAAGCCCAGGATCGACCCGTCGGGTTGGCGGCCCTGGAATTCGAGCACGCCGCGGGCGCGCGCCGACCCGGGCCCGAAGCTGCCGTCGGCGATCGCCGACGCCAACGAGGTCAATGACGACGCCGTCGCGGTGATCGATGACGCGGCCTGAGTGGTGCCGGATCGGTCGACAGAGGCCAGCCGTGCCCAATACGACGCGGCGACCGCCGGGTCGTCGTGAAACCGACGGGCGGCCCGGTCCTGGTCGGCCGGGGTCTGCAGCTCCGGGTCGACCACGCCGAGGTACATGCCGAGCAGGCTGGGAACGGGCCCGTCGATGCCATACCGATCCATCACCGACCGCAGTGCGTCGTCACCGAGGTGTGCGCGCAGCAGGTCCGGTGCTGCGGAGTCGGAGAAGCGGATCATCACGTCGGCCAGTTGGGCATAGGTCACTCGCCGGCTCGGATCGAGGGCGATTCCGTTGTCGGTGTGCGGGATTCCCAGGTAGCGCAACGCCTCTCGGTGTGCGCCACCGTCGAGGGGAAAGTACCACCGTTGCCACTGTCCGACGTCGATGGTGTCCTGCGGGTTCACGCGATGCGCATCGACCGCCGCGGCGTAGGCGGCCAGATGCACGATCTTGATCGCCGAGGCGGTTGGGAACCGGACGTCCGGGTTGAGCGCGATCCGCTCGCCGGTGAGGGTCCGCAGGTCCAGGGCCACATCGTTGCGGTGCCGGGCGACGTAGCCGAGCCAGCCGGCAACGGTGGAGGTGTCCGACGTGGTGGTGCTCGGGCAGTCGGTGAGCGGGGTGTCGGCGTGCGCGAGCGGCCGATCGGTGGTGGCCGTCAGTTCGGTCAGTAGAACCGTGACAATCATGACGACGGTGATGATGATCGCGCTCTTCATGACACTCCCTCAACGGCGAACCTCGTAATCACGATATTACGTGATTACGGATTATTAGGGAAGTGTCGAGGACAAAGCCCTACTTGCGGTCCTTGATCAGTGCCTTGACCTCATCGGGGCTGATGTTCTTCGCCACGAGCTTGCCGTTCTTGACCTTTCGCACCGAGTAGAGGTCCTTCTTCTTACCGGGGGCGACACTGAGGCCGACCTTCTTGGCCGCCTTGTTCAAGTCCTCGAGCATGCGCCGCAGATTAGGGCATGAAAGTGAACAACAACGAATCGGCGTTGATCGGTCCGGATGCGGACGGTGTGGTCGGAGCCGGGCGGCGGTTCGTGAGGCGCCGTCGTCACCTCCCCTCCAGGTGACGACGGCGTGGTTGTTCGTCACGAACAACGGTCGTCAGTGCAGAGCCTCGCTGCTGAACTGACTGTCAGGCACAGTACCGCACCATGGTGTTATCGCAAACCGGTTCATCAAAGCCGTGTAGCGCGAAGAATGGAACTCCCGTTCAGGAGTGACGTGTACTGACGGAGAGGCTAGTTGTTTCGCGCTTAGCAATGAACTGAGTGTCACCAATTGGTGATTGTGCGTTGGTCCACACTCGCTCATATCAATGTCGGAGAATGATAGATGTATTCACATGAAGTGCGGTGCGAGACATCTGACACAGGTGCCGGGCGGCGGAGCGGCCCGGTGAGCGACTCTGCGGGGCGCCTGCGGCGGGCCAACAGTCTCGGGCGAATGATGGTCGGCCACACGGTGCGAACCACGACGACGCGTGCCACGGCACCGTTGCGGAGTGCCGATGCGAATGTCCGCAAGCGTGATGAGGCCATACTGTCGCTGGCCGATGATCTGGTGCGAGTGCTCGGCCCGATGAAGGGAGCCGCGCTCAAGATCGGACAGATCATCGCCCTGTTCGATTTCGGTCTGTCCAACCGGGCGACACGCGACGAGTTCGCGGCCCGTCTGGCGCCGCTGTTCGACGGGGTGGTGCCGATGGAGTGGTCGGCCATCGAGAAGGTCCTTGCCCGCGAGCTCGGCCGCAGCCTGCGCCGACTGGACATCGACCCCGAACCGCTTGCGGCCGCCTCGCTCGGCCAGGTCCATTTCGCGATGCTCGACGGCACGATGCCGGTCGTGGTGAAGGTGCAATACCCCGGGATCGATTCGGCGGTCCGTGCCGACCTCAAGAACCTCAAGCTGTTCGCGAAGGTGGGCGGCCCGGTCATGCCGGGTTTGAATCTCGACGCGATCATCGACGAGATCGCCGCCGAGGTCGCGCGTGAGTGCGACTACATCGCCGAGGCCGGCAACCAGGCGAGGGCGTGGTCGCTGTGCGTCGATCATCCGTGCTGGAAGGTGCCGCGTGTGTTCCCCGAGATGAGTACGGCGCGGGTGATGGTGAGTGAGTTCTTCGACGGTGTGCAATTCGCCGACATCGTCTCCGGTGACCGGGACCGTGCACAGTACGCGGCCGAAGCGATCTATCGCTTCTACGGTGGCGGGGTCTACGAGGCGGGCGAGTTCTGTGCCGATCCCCACCCGGGAAACGTGCTCGGTCTGCCCGACGGCCGGCTGGGTTTCATCGACTTCGGGCTCTACGTTCGGATGTCGGCCGAATCGCTCGCCGACCAGACACGAGTACTTCGCGCGCTGATCGAGGGGCGATACCATGATGCGTACCGCGATTGCCGGGATCTGGGTATGGCCACTGCCGGATCGGTCGGTGAGGCGGACATCGTCTCGATGATGAGCGACATCGGATTTTGGTTTCTGACGGAGGATCAGGTGACGATCACGAAAGACGTTGCGCGCCGTGCCGTCACGTCGTTGTTCGTCCCGGGCGCCGCGCATCTGAGCACCACCCGCCACACCGCGTTGCCCACCGACCACATTTTCTCGCGTCGTACCGACCTGGCCGTGTGTGGTCTTCTCGGACAGCTCGACGCGACCAATCGCTGGGGCGCAATCATCCGGGAGTGGATCGATGGCCGTCCGCCCGCAACCGAGATGGGTGCCGAGATCCAGCGGTGGCGTCAGGGTCGATGACCGCACACACGAAGGCGGACAAGACTCATCGGGATTCACGGCCCGCGCGTGAGCGCATCTCTGCGGCCGCCTTCGACATTCTGTGCGAGGACGGGTACGACGCGGCGAGTGTCTCGGCGATAGCCCGGCGTGCCGGCATCAGTACCGGTGCTGTCTACCAGCACTTCGCCGACAAGCAGGAGATCTTCGATACCGCCTTCGACGAAGCGGTGGTCACTCTCGTGTCGGCGATCGATCCGGACTCGCTCGCGCAGCTCCCCGAGGATCGCGCGCAGACGGTGGATCTGGTCCAGATCATCGTGCAGCGTGGGTTCGACCTGGTCGACACGCAGCCGCGTGTCCTGAAGTTCATTGTCGCCCAATGTAGTTCGAATGATGTGGAGATCCGTCACCGTATTCTCGGACTCGAGGCGATGGCGGTCGGCCGGATCGGTGAGGGCATCCGGCGAGCGGTCGAACATGGCTGGATCGTCGCGGACCCGGACTCGGTCGACCTCGTCGCCCGAACCCTGCTGGTCGTGTTGGTGGCGATGGTCACCGCGTCGCCGCGCTCGGCGCCGACCCCGAACCGCACCACCCGGGACGCGTTTGCCGCGACCTGCGACGCTGTGCTGCGTCGAGGGCTGATTCCCGATTTCGGCGAACCCGAAATCGAGTCGCTGGAAACGGCTTTGGCGGAGCTCACGAACGAACAACGCCGCGTGGACCTGGCCGTGTACCACCCGCACGACCGACGGTCACGCCTGCTCGACGCGGCACTCGAGCTGTACGCCGTGCAGGGGTACCGACGGGTCCGCCCGGCCGATGTGGCTGCCACCGCGGGGCTGGGATACGGCACCTTCTACAACTACTTCGACAATCGCCGCGAATGCCTGCAGCAGGTGCTCGACCGCGAACTGCTGATCGTCGGGGGACTGGTCGCCATGGTGACGCCGATCCCTTCCTCGCATGCGGGTATGGTCGCCGATCTCACCCATCTGGTCGCGCGGGTGGCGATGTATGCCGAGGAACGGGGCGCACGACTCGCAAGCGTCATCCTCGACACCTCCGGGATCGATTCGGCTGCACTGCAGTTCATCACCGGAGCGTTCTCCCGTCTCGCGCAGATTCTCGCCGACTACCTCTTTCGCTGCCGTAATGCGGGGTTACTGGACGATCGTGTCGATCCGGAGGCCGCCGGAGCGTTGCTGATGGCCGCACTGGTCGCGATCTGCCTCCACTACGTGCAGGAGAGCCCGCAGGTGCCCTCGGTCAAGATGGTCACCGACACCATCGTGCGAACCATCGGCTGGGGGGCCGAGCACACCTTCTGAACGTGCCGTTCAGCTGCGGGCCGGGTCGAGGCCGAGGCCGCACGCCAACGTGGAGATGGCGAACGAGACGGCGGCGTCCCAGTCGACCGTGACGAATTCTGCTCTGGCGGTGGCGTAGTGATTGGCCAGTCCGCTGACCGACGCCCACAGCAGGGTCATCGCGCGATCGGGGTCACCGGTATAGCCGAACCGGGTGAGCGTGTCGTGCAGGGCTCGCAGGATACGGGCGATGGCCGCACGGAGATCGTCGACGAGTTCTGCGGGAACCCGGGCGTCGTCATTGATCACGTTCTGCGCGTCGAAGTCGCGGCCGAAGGCGAGGAATCCGGTGCGGTAGGCGGCGGCGAAATGGGTGAAGGCCTCGACGAATCCCGTTGATTGCCGCAGCTGTTCGTCGAGGTCGTCCATCATCGCCGCAAGGTGGCGGGTATGCAGCGCGACGAAGAGGCTCTCCTTGTTGGGGTAGTACCGGTAGACGGCACCGAGGGATATCCCGGCGCCCTTGGCCACCTCACGCATACGCAACGCGGAGTATCCGCCGCCGTCCAACAGGCGACGACCGGCGGTGAGGATGTCGGCGCGCCGTTGGTCACGATCGCCCCAGCGCGTCGGAGACGAAGGACACGGGGCAGCCGGCGAGAAGGGTGCGGACGGGGTGGTGGCGCGCAGCGTGGGTACAGACGCCGGCTCGGTCACGGCATCCATTGTGCCCTGCTCTTCTCGGTGCGGAAACGGCGAGAGCCGGAGTTGGCAGGCAACTCCGGCTCTCGTTTCGGGGTGGATGACGGGACTCGAACCCGCGACAGCCAGGATCACAACCTGGTGCTCTACCAACTGAACTACATCCACCATCGGCGTCGGGAACCAAGGATCGCTCGCCGGGTTCCAGAGCCAGGGTCATACTCTAGCGAATCGACGGCGCCGAGACCAATCGCTTTCTCACCTGGGCATTCGGGTGGGTGGCAGTCAGGCCGGGCCGAGATCGGCGACGATCTGGTGGAGTCGATCGGTGTCGGGGCCGGGGGCCGCGACGAAGGCTGCGGCTCGGTAATACGCGAGTTCGCGGATCGACTCACGGATGTCTGCCAGGGCGCGGTGGGCGAGGCCCTTCTCCGGTTGGCCGAAGTAGATCTTCGGGTACCAGCGACGGCACAGTTCCTTGATCGAGCTGACGTCGACCATCCGGTAGTGCAGAAAGCTGTCCAGGTCGGGCATGTCACGGGCAATGAACCCGCGGTCGGTGGCGATCGAGTTGCCGGCGAGGGGGACCGCACCGGATGCGGAGATCTGGGTCCGTAGGTAATCGAGCACCAGCTTCTCGGCTTCGGCCAGCGTGACGGTGGAGCGCCGGACCTCCTCGGTGAGGCCGGAGGCGGCGTGCATCTTCTGCACCACCTCGGGCATCGCGGCGAGAGCGTCGTCGTCGGCGTGAATCACGACGTCGACGCCGTCGCCGAGGATGTTGAGGTCACCGTCGGTGACCAGCGCCGCGATCTCGATCAACTTGTCCGATCCGAGTTCGAGTCCGGTCATTTCGCAATCGATCCACACCAATTTGTCCTGCACCCGTCAACCTTAGCCAACCGCAGATGCCGACCACCCGGAACCGAGGCGACTATCGTGATCGGTGCATTTGTGATGGTCTGCGGCCCCGGCTCTCACCGGAGCGTCGGAGAACCCCCGTTGTGTACCCGAGAGGACCCGACAGTGACCGATCCCGCCCAGTCCGCCGCATCCATCGCCGCAGGTTATGCGTTTTCCGGCGCAGCGCTCGAACTCGGAACGGTCAGCGTCGACGGCACCGTCGTCAGTGACGCGCACGTGCGTATCCCGCTGTCGATGATGAACCGCCACGGATTGGTCGCCGGCGCCACCGGGACCGGTAAGACCAAGACGTTGCAGCTGATCGCCGAGCAACTGTCGGCCAACGGGGTGCCGGTGGTGATGGCCGACATCAAGGGCGACCTCTCCGGACTGGGCAATCCGGGTAGCGCCAACGAGAAGATCACCGCCCGCGCCGCGCAAACCGGCGACGACTGGCAGCCGTCGGGTTGTCCGGTCGAATTCACCTCGCTCGGCTCCACCGGGATCGGTGTCCCGGTGCGTGCCACCATCACCTCCTTCGGCCCGATCCTGCTGAGCAAGGTGCTCGGCCTCAACGACACCCAGGAGTCGGTGCTGGGCTTGATCTTCCACTGGGCCGACGGCAAGGGTCTGCCGCTGCTCGATCTGAAGGACCTGCGCGCGGTGATCGCCTATCTGACCAGCGACGAGGGCAAGCCGGAGCTGAAAGCGATCGGCGGGGTGTCCACGCAGACCGCGGGCGTCATCCTGCGCGCCCTGAGCAACCTCGAAGCCGACGGCGGGGACACCTTTTTCGGGGAACCCGAAATCGAGCCGGCCGATCTGCTGCGCACCGCACCGGACGGTCGCGGGATCGTGACCCTGTTCGAACTCGGCGCCCAGGCCGCCCGCCCGGCCTTGTTCTCGACCTTCCTGATGTGGATCCTCGCCGATCTCTTCGAATTCCTGCCCGAGGTCGGCGATCTGGACAAACCGAAGCTCGTCTTCATCTTCGACGAGTCCCATCTGCTGTTCGACGATGCCTCCAAGGCGTTCAAGGATCAGGTGGTGCAGACGGTGAAGCTCATCCGTTCCAAGGGCGTCGGCGTCTTCTTCTGCTCGCAGCTGCCCACCGACATCCCCAACGAGGTGCTCTCACAGCTCGGTGCGCGCATACAGCATGCGTTGCGCGCGTTCACCCCCGACGATCAGAAGGCACTGACCAAGACGGTCAAGACCTATCCGGTCTCGGAGGTGTACAAGCTCGACCAGGCCCTGACGTCGCTCGGTACCGGTGAGGCGATCGTCACCGTCCTGTCCGAGAAGGGCGCTCCCACACCGGTCGCCTGGACCGTCATCCGCGCGCCGCGCTCGTCGATGGATGCCGTTGGTGCCGAAGGCATCACGGCCGCGGCCAAGGCGAGTCCGCTGTACGCCAAGTACGGTCAATCGATCGATCGTGAATCCGCCTACGAGAAACTGACCGCCAAGACGCTCGCGCCGGGTGAGTCCCCGGATGCCCCGGCGCCGGCGCCCGTGCCGGCTCCGCAGCCCGAGGAGCCGGGCATCCTCACCGAGGTGCTGACCAGCAAGCCGATGCAGAGCTTCCTGCGATCTGCAGCCACCGCGGCCGGTCGCGAGTTCAGTCGTGCGATCTTCGGTACCGGGCGGCGTCGGCGATAGCGGACCTCTACGGTCTCCCCGGCGGCGCGATCAGCCCTCGCCGAGCTTGCGGTAGAACGTGCCCACGATCGGTGCGACCACAGCGCGCGGGGTATAGCCCCCGGCCACCGACATGGCCTTCGACAACGTGCCCGGGACGACACGCATCTTGTTGTGTTCCAGCGCATTCAGGCTCATCTCGGCGACCTTGTCGCTGGAGTGCCAGAGAAAACCGGGAACCAATCGGTCGACCACGGATGCGTCCTCGGGTGAGGGGATCTCGGTCCGCACCGGGCCGGGAGCGAGGAGCGTGACATGCACGCCGTGGATGGAGACCTCACCGCGCAGTGATTCGCTGAAGGTGTTCACGAATGCCTTGGTCGCCGCGTAGGTCGCGTTGTTCGGGATCGGCATGTTGCCGGCGGCGGAACCGACCATCAGGATGCCGCCGGCGCGGCGTGCCACCATGCCGGGCAGGACGGCCAGGGTCAGGTCGTGGACGGCATTGACGTTCAAGCGAACCTGGGCGCGTTCGTAGGCGGCATCGAGTTCGGCGACCGGCCCGAAGGTCGCGATGCCCGCGTTGTTGGCCAGGATCGAGATCTCCCGGTCGGCGAGCTCGGCGGCGAGGATCGCCACCGCGGTCGGATCGGAGAGATCGGTGGGGCGCACCTCGGCGGTCACCCCGTGATCGGCTCGGAGCTCCTCGGCGAGTTCCTCGAGGACCTCGCCACGTCGTGCCACCAGGATCGGCGCGTGGCCGCGTCGTGCCAGGGCACGGGCAAGAGCCATCCCGATACCGGACGAGGCGCCCGTCACGACGGCGCGGGCGGATTCGGACGGCACAGGTACTCCCATGCCGTCGATCGTATCCAGATGCCCCGTACCGACGGCGTCGGGCGCCGTCGGTACGGGTACGGGCCTTGGGCAGCCGGAGTCGCTCGGCCGGCGCGGTCAGCCGATGCCGGCGGCCACCTCGGTGCCCTGCCTGATGGCTCGTTTCGCGTCGAGTTCCGCGGCGACGTCGGCGCCACCGATGACGTGGGTCCGCACGCCGGCCACCGTCAACGGATCGACGAGGTCGCGGACCGATTCCTGTCCGGCGCAGATGACGACGTTGTCGACTTCGAGCAGGCGTGTCTCGCGGACGGTGCCGTCATCTTCCCGGAAGCTCAGGTGCAGGCCCGCATCATCGATACGGTCATAGGTGGCACCCGAGATCTGTTCGACGCCTTTCATTTTCACCGTCGCGCGGTGTACCCAGCCGGTGGTCTTCCCCAGTGTCTTGCCCTGTCGGCCGGGTTTGCGCTGCACTAGGTAGACCTCGCGCACCGCGGGCAGCGGACGCGGCTTGGTGACGAAGCCCGGCTTGCTCAGATCCTCGCTGACACCCCACTCCTGCTCCCATTCCTTGAGATTCAGCGTGGGTGACTCATCGACCGTGAGGAACTCGGTGACGTCGAATCCGATTCCGCCGGCACCGATCACGGCCACGCGCTTGCCGATCTCACGGTGTCCGAGCACGGCATCGGCGTAGGAGACGACCATCGGGTGGTCGACGCCGGGGATGGCGGGCATGCGTGGGGTGACACCGGTGGCGATGATCACCTCGTCGAAGCCCTTGGCGATGATGTCCTGCGCGGACACCCGAGTGTTGAGATGCACTGTCACATTGTTGATCTCGAGTTCACGGGTGAAGTAGCGCAACGTCTCGTTGAACTCCTCCTTGCCGGGAATGCGCGCCGCGATCGAGAACTGGCCTCCGACCGATTCACCGGCCTCGAACAGTTCGACCCGATGGCCACGCTTGGCCGCCGACACCGCAGCCGACAGGCCGGCCGGACCTGCGCCGATCACCGCGATGCGCTGGGCGAGTCGGGTGGCCCCGAGAGTCAGCGTCGTCTCGCGGCCGGCGCGGGGATTGAGTAGGCATGACACCTTCTTGCCGACGAAGGCGTGATCCAGACATGCCTGATTGCAGCCGATGCAGGTGTTGATCTCGTCGGCACGGCCGGTGCGCGCCTTGTCGGCGAAGTCCGGGTCGGACAGCATCGGTCGTGCCATCGAGATCGCGTCCACCCGGCCGCGTTCGAGGATCTCCTCGGCCAGTTCGGGGGTGTTGATGCGGTTACTGGCGATGAGCGGGATGCTCACCTCGTCGCGCAGGCGCTCGGTGAACTTGACGAAGGCACCGCGCGGTACCGAGGTCACGATCGTCGGGACTCCGGCCTCATGCCAGCCGATGTCGGTGTTGATCGCGTCGACTCCGAGTTGTTCGGCCTTGCGGGCCATCAGCGCGATCTCGTCCCACGTCTGTCCACCCTTGACGAAGTCGGCGATGGACTGGCGCAGGATGATCGGGAAGTCACGGGGGACCTGGCGACGCATCTCGGTGATGATCTCGACGAGGAAACGCTGTCGGTTCTCGGTGGTGCCACCCCACCGGTCGGTGCGATCGTTGGTGTGCGGGCACAGGAACTGATTGATCAGATACCCCTCACCGCCCATGATCTCGACGGCGTCATATCCCGCGCGGCGGGCCAGCTTGGCCGACGCACCGAACGTGCGGATGACGTGTTTGATGATCGGTTCGGTCATCTTGAGGTGTTTGAAGGGGTGGATCGGTGAGGGCTCGGAGCCCGCGGCCACCTTCAATGGCGTGTATCCGTAGCGCCCGGCATGAATGAGCTGCATCGCGATCTTGCCGCCCTCGCGATGAACCGCACCGGTGATGCGTCGGTGCCGGGCGACGTCGGCGTAGTTGGTCATCTTGCCCGCGAAGGGAAGCAGCAGACCGGTGCGCGACGTACCGAACCCGCCGGTGATGATCAGTCCCACACCGCCTTTGGCGCGCTCGGCGTAGTAGGCGGCCAATTTGTCGGTGTCCCACAGGCGGTCCTCGAGCCCGGTGTGCATCGAGCCCATGATCAGACGGTTGGTCAGGGTGACGCCGCCGAGTTGCAGTGGTTCGAACAGGCGCGGGTAATGGGGATTGGGCTGTGCGGATGGGGCTGACATCGCGTCACCTTTCGGTCGGTGCCGGCGGGCCGGCAGTGGGGCACGGTTCTTGTGGTCTTCGTGATCTGGGGGATGCCCGGTCAGGACGAGGCGTCGAGTTCTCGTTTCAGTGCGGTGAGGACCTCGTCGCACCAGTCGATGAATCCTTCTTCGATCCGCACGCCACCCCGGAGCACGAGGTATTGGTGCAACTTTCGGCCGGTCAGGCGATCGGGGGCGGGGTAGTCGTCCTTCTCGAAGGACTGGAACAGGTGCAGTCGCGCCACATGGAGTTCGCGGTGGCGTTCGAGTTCGGTGATGAGATCGGGCAGGCCGGGCACGTCGGCGGCGCGGATCTTCAGGCCGAGATCGTCTCGCAGTTTCTGGATCGGGGTCGGGGTGGCGACCCACTCGCGCAACGCCGATCGACCGGCGTCGGACAACGAATAGACCTTCTTGTCAGGCCTGCCGTCCTGCACGATCGGCTCGTAACTCACCAGCCCGTCCGCGTGCAGTTTGCGCAGCGTGCGATAGATCTGCTGGTGGGTGGCCGACCAGAAATGACCGATCGACCGGTCGAACTGGCGGCTGATCTCGTAGCCGGTGCCGGGCCGTTCGGACAACGACACCATGATCGCGTGTTCCAGAGCCACATGTGCACGGTAGCAGTGCAACAACGCGCTATGCAACAAGGTGAGTATGTGCGTGAGTGCATATCATCGAACGGCGCCAAGTATCGCGGTGGCACCCTGGTGGCATGGGCCAGAACACCGACCGCGCCCCGCGGGCAGCCGCCGACGTCGAGCACACCGCGGACGGCCGCTACATCGTGGTGAACGGCCGCCGATGGCGCGCAACGGATCCGTTGATCCCCGCAGGTCGGCGGGAAGAACTTCAGCACATCCTCATGGCGTGGCGACGCGAGGTACGACGAACCCGCGGAGCCGATGATGCGCGAGCCGGGGTCCAGGCGGCGAAAGTTGCTCTGGGCGAGCGCGGTACGCCGTGGTGGGAGCAGACCGATGCCCAGCGCCGGCAGCGTTGGGAGACCGCCGTCGGCGAGCCGTGACGCGGGCAGGTCAGTGTCGACGCCCGCCGAGCGCCGGCACATAGAGACGGGTGCCCTCGGCGAGTGAACCGGCGAACGGCGCGATCGCCAGGTTCTCGGTCCGTTCCGCACTCACGGCAGAGTCGTCGATCCTGTCCTCGGGGGCGACCCAGGGGGAGCGATCGCGCAGGTGGCCGTCGCGGAGTTCGACGACTCGGTCGGCGATTGCGGTGACCCGGCGGTCGTGGGTGATCAACAACGTGGTGCGGCCCTGCGCAATACGCCGTAGCGGCGTCAGGATTCGCGACACGCTGGCGTCGTCGAGCCCCGACGTCGGTTCGTCGAGGATGAGTACCGGGGTGTCCCGGACCATCGCTCGTGCCATCGCGATGCGCTGGCGTTGACCACCGGACAGCGTGAGGCCGCCGTCGTCGAGCACGGTGTCGTAGCCGTCGGGGAGATCGCGGATGAAGGCGTCGGCGTCGGCGATGACGGCCGCGCGCACGATCTGTGCGCGATCGGCGTTCGGGGCGCCGTAGGCGATGTTGTCGGCGACGCTGGCGCCCTTGATGATCGGGGTCTGGGGGAGCAAGGTCACCAGGCTGCGGATGTGGGTACCGGTCAGCGTGTCGTAGTCGTCGTCGCCGAGACAGATCGTTCCGGAGTCAGGGTGCTCGAAGCGGCACAGCAGTGAGGCGAGACTGGTTTTGCCCACCCCGCTCGGGCCGATGAGGGCCACAATCCGGCCCGGCCGCAGATCGAGCGATACCTCGTCGAGGACGGTGGTCTCACCGCGCTGCAGCGAGACCGAGCGCAATGACACGGGCAGTGCGGCGCCCGGTGTGGGGGAACTGTCCCGCGCGTCGGATGCGTCGTGCTCGGCGGGTTCGAGGTCGAGGATCTCCGCGACGCGTTCGGCACTGACCACGGCCGAGGCGATCGCGAGCCGGGCATCGGCGATCTCTTGCATCTTCGGATAGAGCAGACCGAGGTAACCGGTCAGC
The DNA here is from genome assembly GCF_002043085.1 of Gordonia sp. i37. NCBI lineage: Bacteria > Bacillati > Actinomycetota > Actinomycetes > Mycobacteriales > Gordoniaceae > Gordonia > Gordonia sp. i37. The sequence continues at coordinate 19,262 of NZ_MVPX01000157.1, forward strand.
GCCAGCAGCTGGCCGACGCTCAGATGTCCTTGGCGAACCTGCCACACGCCGGCGACGGCGATGGCCAGGGTGACCACCACCTGGCCGAAGCCCATCACCGCGCCGAACCCCGCCTCGACCCGGGTCTGCGCGAGACGTGCTGCGCGCCAAGCCAGTCCGTGCGCATGCAGGACTTGGTGTTCGCGCTTCTGCTGGTTGTAGGCGACGGCGGTCTCGTGGCCGGCCAGCGCGGTTTCGACGGCGTCGGAGATGTCGCTGTTGGCGCCCCGCTCGTCGCGGGTGACCGCCATCTGGCGGCGGGCGAAGACCGAGGACACACCCCACAACATCGGGACGGCGGCCAGCGCGACCACCGCGACCTGCCAGCTCATGAGGAACGCGGCGATCACCAGGCCGACGGTGTTGAAGATCGCGATGATGATCTGCATCACCCCGGACCCGACGAGATATTCGACGGCCTCGAGGTCGCTGGAGTGACGACTGACGAGGTTGCCGAGACCGAGTCGACGATGCAGCACCGGGTGGAGCCGCTGGACGTGGGCGAAGAGCCGGTCACGCAGCCGAAGGACCACCTGCTCGGAGACGCTCACCGCGACGACCTGGCCGAAGTAGTCGCCGGCCGTGGACACCGCGGTCAGTCCGAGCCACAGACCGGCAAGACGAGCGAAGTCCCACACACTGTGCGAATCGAGGGCTCCATCGATGACGTCGGCGAGGACGAAGACCGAGACGATCTCGCAGAGTGCGGCGACCCCGAGGAGACTGCCGGCGAACGCGAATCGCGTGCCCTGGCCGCGCATGGCGGGCAGGAATCGTCGAATGGCAGTGAGGGTGTTCATCGGACTCCGCAACCTGGTCGTCGAGTGTGTCGTGGAAGAAGTGCGTTCGGGCGCGCGTCGACGATTCATGCGCGTCGACGCGTCGGAACCCGGCGCGAGGTAAGCGGTTCGCGCCGGGTTTCCGATCGGGAGTGATCAGGCGGTGCGGGTCACTGCCACACCCAGATCCACCGGAAGGTCCGCCAGTCCCAGATGCGGACGCGGCGGCGGCGTGGCTGGGGCTCGAAGCGGCGCTGCGGACCGAACTGACGGGGCTGTCCTGGCATGAGTTGTCTCCTTCGATCATGGTCGGCGTCGATGCCGACAGAGATGAAACTAGGAGCCGTTGCTGCGTCCGCGCTGCCTCGTCGCTGAGAGCCCGCTGTCAGTGAAACCTGTACAGCAGCTGTGTGTTTCGCCAACGAAGAGGGAGCGTCGCAGGCCGGCCCGAGTCACCACATGCGCAGCGGTACATCGGGGATCAGGGGAGTGGGGAGCGAGGGAGGTGTGCCCGGTGGCCCCGCGTGCCCGCCATTGCCGGGCAGCGGCGGCACCGGACCGATTGTCGGTTGTGACGCGTCACGGATCCTGTCGAGGATCTCCGCGAGCGTCTCAGTGCTGGTGTGGTGTGTCCCGGTGATCACCCCGACCATCGCCGCGAAGGCGTCCGACTCGGGGTCGTTGAAGTACGACCCGTGCGCCGACAGTCCGAACAGCCACTCCCCGTTGCCATCTCGTCCGGTGAACAAAGGCTGGTAGCCCGCCAGGTCGGGGCTGTCGCCGAGCGGGTTGTCGGGTATGAGGCGCGACATCATGATGGGGTCGAAGGGTGCGGTGATGGTGTACCGGTGCACACCGGGACTGGTCGCCGCCGGCCCAAGTACGCCGGTTCCGGCCGACGACGCGTGAATGACGTTGTCGGCGCGCAATCCGAGCTGATCGGCGGTTCCCACGATGGTCCCGCCATAGGAGTGCCCGAGGTAGGTCGTCGTAGCCGACGGCGCGATCGTGGCGATCTCGGCGTCGAGGGCATGGCCGAAATCGACCAGCCGCGGCGCCATCTCGAGTGCGAACTGCGGATCGACGGCGGAGTCGTCGATGACCGATGCCAAGGCCTTGACCTGGTCGAGGGGATTGGTCGAGATCGGCAACCGCGGTGGGTTGACCACGTTTTGCGGAAAGTCGCCGTCGAGGTAGATGAACACCGGACCACGCGTCTGCTCCGCCAAATTGTAGGCCGCTGTCCAGTTGCCACCGCCGTAGCCGCGCGCATTGGTGCCGGTACCGGGTACGTAGACGGTGGCGTTGCGGGTGGTGGGTGTGAGCGCGCCGACCATCTCGACCAGCCGCGGGTTGTCACCGTCGGTGAAGGAGACGAACACGCGCTCGGTGTGCGCCGTCAGTGGGGCGTTGGGTGCGTCGCCCTGGATCGACGAATACGGCGCCTTGCGCTGCTCGAGAAAGGACTGCAGCATTCGTGCGCGGTCGGTGTCGACGCCGTGCGTGCGGATCTCGCCGGCCAGCGCGTTGCGGATGCTGATCTCATTGGCGACACCGCGCATCTCGAAGGGAACGCCGTTCAGGTTTCCCATGGTTTCGGGGTCGGCCTGGATCAGCCGCCGCAGATCGTCGGCATCGGTCTGGGCGAGCAGAGTGCGCCGCCGGTCGACGTCGAGCGAGTTCAGGGTCCGAACCATCGCATCCGGGTCCATGGTGCCCAGACCTGGCACCGTCACGTCCGGCTGGCCCAGGATCATCGAGGCGAGATCGGCGCGCAGATCGTCGAGTCTGGTGCCGTAGAGTTCGTCGACCTCGTCGAGAACCCGAAGACCCTGCTGTATCCGGGCCTCGAGCGCCGCGGCGTCCGCCGATCTCGTCGCCAGCGAATGGGAGACCGCGCCCTCGTCGGTGACGGTGAAACCGAGCCGCCTCGCCTCGTCGACGGCGGCGAGTAGGTCACGGCGTGCCTGCTCCAGGTCTGTCCGGGCATCGGCGGCTTCATCGGCGATCTGCTGCAACACATTTCGCACCTCGTAGGCGTGATCGTGTTCCTGGCGCAGGCGGGCGAGGGCCGCGTCATGTGTCTTGCCGTGCCACTCGCTTGGCCGAAGTGCGCTGCCGAGCGCGACGTCGAGTCCCTGCTCGAGAACACCCGCGGCAGTGGTGGCTGCGTCTGCGGCCGCAGAGATGTCGGCCACCGGCCAAGCGCGGGCAGCGGAGATGGACAGGCGCATCAGCGTTGCGGCAACAGGTCGAAGGCGCGTCCGGCGGCGGCGTCACTCGCCTGCGCATCGGCGCTGAACTGCTGCAGCGCAACGCTCATCGCCAGCAAGCGATCGGCGATCGAGTCGGCGGCCGCGCGGCTGGGTTCGGCCAGCGAGCGCAGGGCTGTGGTGACCCGGGTCGGTGGTCCGTCGACTTGCAACCCGTCGAACGGAATGCCGGCGACGAATCGGGCGCGTTCTCGCCAACCCGCGCAGATTCCGGCGAGTTCGTCCGGGTCTATGCCGAACAGTGTGTCGTCGTCGTCACCGAAAACGCGCTCGATGGTGTCGGGCAGCATCGTCAGCAGGTGTGAGAGCGGTGTCATGGGTACCCTCCGGCGTCGTGGTTCGGTCGAGTCGGTCGACCTGATGCATTGGACGCGGCGAGGGGGCCGATCGGTTCCATGCTTCACGGTGGTTGTGCACACGTGATGGGGCGGTGCGCCGATGGCCGTCGAAGGAACTTGCTGCTGGATCAACCCGGTGTGCTGGTGCGTCAGTCGTACTGGATGTACTCGACAACAGCTCCATCGGGATGTCTGGCGATCAGTCGTGGACCGTTGGGTGCGGATGCGGGCCCCTCGAGGACAGTGCCTCCGAGGTCGGCGACGGTGCGTTCCACCACCGCGATGTCGCGGACGATGACGGTCGCGGTCCGTGAGCGCACCTGCTCATCGCCGCCCTCGATCAGCAGGAACGCGCCGACCGTGGCGAGGCGGATGTCCCGAAACCCGAAAGTGTGTGGCTCGTCGCCGGTGAGTTCGCGATACAACGGCAGCGCTGCGTCAAGATCGTCGACGTGGACGCGGGCAAGGGCGGCAACGATGTTGGAGGGGGCGTCGGTCATGTCGGGGTAACGCGGACGGGGCCGACGCTGTTCCGCTCCCGCGGGCGCACACCCGGCCGGAGGCCGGCAAGGATGTCACAGTGCCCCCGGCAGGATTCGAACCTGCGACCAGCTGATTAGAAGGCAGCTGCTCTATCCCCTGAGCTACGGAGGCGTGCCTCGGCCGCGAGCGGCTGAAAGGCCTGGGAAGTATATCCCGGTCGGATGTGAGGACGGCGACCGTCCCCTCGGCGGTCGCCGTCCTTGCCCGATCAGCATGCCCGACCATCGGGCTCTGTGGCGCACGCCGGAGCGTCCCTGTGGACAACTCCTTCCCGCCGGTCGGCGATCGGGTCAGGCGACGCAGCGGAAGCCGAGGTGTGAGGTGGCGGAGTCGTCGGATTGCGGTGAGCGTGCGGCAGGTCGGTATCGACGACAGTACTGGGGTGAACACAGGTGTGAGCCACCCTTGGTGACGCGAAGAACAGTGGGAGAAGTGCTGGGCGCCAACAGGTTCTGCCGTCCGCCGGCGGTGACCGTCGACATGTCGGGCGGGACGTGGCGGGGTGTGAACACCTCGGCGGTGCGTTCCCACACGTTGCCGATCATGTCGAACAGACCGAACGGATTCGGTGGGTAATACCCGACCGGGCTGGTCCCGCCCCAGCCCTCGTTGCGGTAGGGGAATCGCCCGATCCACGTGTTGGCCATGACCGCGCCATCCGGGTGGAGCTCGTCGCCCCACGCGTAGTCGTGGCCGTCGAGCCCGCCCCGGGCCGCGCATTCCCACTCGGCCTCGGTGGGCAGGCGGCGCCCGGCCCACCGGGCGTACGCGTCGGCATCGGCGTAAGCGATCTGGGTGACCGGGTGGTCGAGCCGGTCGTCGACCCCGGAGTCGGGGCCGAGGGGATGGCGCCACGATGTACCGGGCACGTAGCGCCACCATGCGCGCCAGTCGGTGAGGTCCACGGGGCCGTCGGTCGGGGTGAACACCACTGCGCCGGGAACGAGCTCGGCGGGGTCGGCACCCGGGAAGTCTGCCGGGTCGAGTGGCCGCTCGGCGACGGTCCGGTAGCCGGTGTCGGCGACGAACGCCGCGAACTGTGCGTTGGTCACCGGGTGAACCTCGAGGGAAAAGGACTCCACGTGGCGGGGGTGGGCGGGTCGCTCCTCGGCGTAGAAGCGGTCCGAGCCCATCTCGAAGTCGGCCGTGGGGATGGCGACGACGTCGGTCAGTCCGGATGCCGACCCGGCGCGAAGGGCGCGCCGGCCGGTATCTGAGGTGTCGCCGTGCACTCATTGATGGTGCCACCGGTGGCTCGGGCGCGCCTGCCTCGCACGCGCCGACACGGCAGACCGGCCGGTGCGATTAGACTGGTTCACCGTTGTGTCAGGGCCCGGCTCTCTCCGCGCCCGGGGATCGCCCGCCGCAGATGAGACCGCGAGTAGTTCGTCGGCCCCACGACCCGAAAACCACTGGTAGAGAGGCTCACGCGTGGCAGAGTTCATTTACACCATGTGGCTCGGACACATCATGCACAAGCACTGAGCGTTGGTCAAGGTGAGCGCTATTTACGCAGTTCATACCGTGTGTTGACCGCCAACTGAGCGTGGTAGTTTGCGGCGACTGAAGTGGGCTGTGTGCGGCTTCGGTAGGGAGGAATAGGGGAGCCTCCCACACCCTGCACGGGATACACTCACCTGCGTGAGCATCCAGAAGCGGCGATGGGGCGCGAACTCGAAACCCCGATACGTTGCCCGCGTCCGGGTTGGTGGTAGCCAACGGTCAAAGTCGTTCGGCACCCTGCGTGAAGCTCAGGACTGGGAAAGGTCGCAGTACGGGCGCAAACCGTCGGGTCGGCGCACCGACAACAAGCTGATGTCGAACGCGGTGAAGTCGTGGCAAGAGCAGGCCACGGGCTCCACAGGTGCGAGTCGCAAGCATCTTGTCGAGAATCTGGGCGACCTCTCCGACATGAAGGTCGGAGATGTGACCACCGATGATGTTCGCGCTTGGCGCAAGGTGCTCGGTGAGGGCCGACCGTGGGCCGAAGGCAAAGCGTTCAAACCGTCTACGATTTCGACTGTGGTTACCCCCGTTTGCCGGACATCGGTTAAGCGGCTTCGGTAGCCGCCTGGTCAATCATGT
>NZ_MVPX01000158.1:0-10854 GCF_002043085.1 Gordonia sp. i37
TCCGGCGACCCGTCGGGCTGGGGCTTGGGCGCCGACAAGGTTTCCATCAGAGTTCTGGTTTTCTCCCCGGCGACGATGTCGAGGTTCGCCGAGATCTCCAACCGGCCGTCGTCGGTGATGCGGTCGCTGTAGGAGTTGATCTTCTTGTCCTCCGCAGCAGGCAACCCGCCAGGCGTCTCCGCGGCGAGCTCGTTACCCAACTGCCGCGCGTAGAGGTTGATCTCGGCTGGAGTGAAACCGGCGAAATAGTGCGACAGCAGTTTTCGCAGAAACTCGCAGCGTTGGACGGTGTCCATAGGTTCGGGGCATCGGGTATCGATGTGCGCCAACCCGCGCACGATGGCATCGGCGTGTTCGGACGAGATGGACCCATCCGCCGCATGCGCCAACAACAGATCGATGTCGCCGGTGGCAGCAACCCGCACATACCGACCTGCGACCGAGGGTGCGAAACCCATGCTGATCAACAACTCCCGAAGCCGGGTGGTCTTGTGATCGGCCACTCCCAGGCGATCCATCTCACCGGTGAGGGGGGTGGCATGGTGATCAACCAGATTACGAAGCAGCAGTACTTGTTTCATCGCACCGAAGGCTTGCGGCCCGGTCATGCCCGGATTCCATTGCAGGTCGCTGAGTTGGGTGACGATCCCGGCGAAAACCGTTTCGGCGTCAAGAGCTTCGGTGGCGTCGATCATGGGCCCCTCCCCAGTGGGGGATCGGTGCGATGGGTCCAGTCTATACAAGTACGTTCGATGCAAGGGGTATTTTGATCAATTCTGCTTGTGGACAACATTTTTCGACGCTGATCTTCTGTCGGTGGCGTGTGGTAAGGGGTTCGCTTTCGTTCGCCTTGTCCTCGATGTGGTTGGGAGGCTGGTTATCTCGCCGGGTCTCGAGGCTCGCCGCACGCGGCTCGCACCTCGACCATCGGGAGGGGAAGGGTTCTCGATCATCCGGGGAAAGGGTGGTCTCGAGCAGGACGGTCTCGACAAGTACTCGAAACCCCCTGTGTAGGCAACCCCACCTACAGGAATCCGACCGCCCGCCGGCCAGTCCCCACCGACGGCGTCGGGTCGGTGCCGAGGCCGGTTCCCAGGAGTTCGGCGTAGATGTCACGGAAGTCCGTGGTGGCCTTGAGATCTCCGTCGTCCAGATCGGTCAGACTCGGCTCGTCACCGTAGAAGCCGCCGCGGACGGGAGCGCCGGCGACGAAGACCGGGCCCGCGGTGCCGTGGTCGGTGCCCTGAGAGGCGTTGGCGCGCACGCGACGACCGAACTCCGAGTAGGCCATGACGATGACGTCGCGGCCGCGCGGGTCACCGGCCATCCGGGTGAGAAACGACGACATGGCCGAGTCGACCTCACCGAGCAGATTCTGCTGTGTCTCGCGTTCGTCGGCGTGTGTGTCGAATCTGCCGATGCTCACCGAGTACACCTTGGTCGGCACTCCGGCGCTCACGCACCGGGCGACGGTATCGAGTTGTTCGGCAAGCGCTTTGCCCTCTGCACCCGCCGAGCCGGTCGTCCCCTTCGACGCCCGCACCCCACGCAGCGCCGACGCCGCCTTGTTCTCGGCGGCGTAAGAAGTGCAGACCATCTGTTCGGCGGGACTGTCCGGCGCCGACGGTGCTCCCAGTTGCGCCAGCCGCGCGACGACCGGCGCGGCGAGCGGGCTACCCGTAGGGTCGAGTGCGGCTGCCATCGACTTCTCACCGATCGACAGCATCGGCAGCACCGGCCCGATGTTGAGGGCGCGCAACGGATCATCGCCCGTCGCGTCGAGCCATCGTCCGATCCATCCACTCGGTACCGCCGACCCCGGCGACGCGGTCTGCCAGATGTCCATGGAGCGGAAATGGCTGTGGTCGGGCTGCGGGTACCCGACGCCACGCACGATCGCCAGGTTCCCGTCGCCCCACGCGCTATGCAGTCCCTTCATCGCCGGATTCAGCCCAAGCGAGTCGTCGAGGTGCAGCACATCCTTTGGGGCGTAGGCGAGTTCGGATCGGTTGTCGTGGTAGGCGCTGTCCGCGTACGGGATCAGCGTATTGATACCGTCGTTGCCGCCGTACATGGTGAGGATGACCAGTACGCCGTTGCCCACGACTCGTGGATGGTCCACACTCGCCCGGTGCAGGTCGTCCCAGGTGACGGTGGTGACCCCGCCCGCGGCGCCGAGTGCGGCGAGCACACCTGTGCCGACGAGGAAAGTGCGGCGATTGACGTCGATGGTCTTCATGTGGTCCTGCCTCGGATCGCGCGAATGGTGTTCAGACGGTCAGGTATTCGGGGCTGTTGAGGGCAATCGCGGTGAGCGTCACCGGATTCTTGACCGACCCCTGCATCACCTTCACGGTCCGGTCGGAGAATCCGCCGACACCGAGCAGATGCGCCGCGGCGTCGATGCGCTCCCCCGCGGCCGCGTCGTGGATGGTGGTGACCTGCGCGTCGCGGGCCAGTCGTGTCGCAGCGTTCCAGCGTGTTTCGGCGCCGGCGGTCGACAGCCACGCCTTCCCGGACGGCCAGCCCCCGACGTCGGGCGGGTAGAAGGGCTGCTGGCCCAACGTCTTGAGGATGGAGGTTGTTCGTTTGAGTTCGGCAGCACCGGGTTTCGGCTGCAACGCCCGGGTGGCGCCGATGAGCCACTGCACGGGGGAGGCCACTCCTGAGGAGTTTCCGAGCTCGGGATCGGTGACGATCGCGGCGACCAGACCGCGCAGATCACGGTCGGGGCCGTACGCCGAGGTCAACCGGGTCAGCGCAGCCGCCGACGGCGGAGTGTCCCCGGCGAGATGTTGCCACACCCTGGTGGCGACGTAGCCGGCGGAGGTCGGGTGATCGAGCACGGCGTCGCAGAAGCTCGCGGCGTCCAGATCACCGGTGACACCCAGGACGGTCTTGGTGCCCGAATCATGCAGCGCCGGCTTGAGCACCGTGCCACCGCGGTTGTCCGGGCGCCACCCGGTCAGGGCCCGTGCACCCTCGCGGACGTCGGTCTCGGTGTACCCGTTGCCGTGTCCGAGGGCGAACAGTTCCATGAATTCGCGGGCGAGGTTCTCGTTCGCGGCGCCTTTGACGTTGCTGGCGCCGTCGAGCCAGCGCAGCATCGCCGCATCGGTCAGCATGGTGTAGGCCAGCGGACGGAACTGTCCGAGCCCCATCGTGCGCAGCTTCTCGTTCTGGGCGAGCATCTCCGCGGCAGAGCCTACCTTGGCGATCGACGTGGCGAAGTGGTTGTGCCACATGAAGGTCAGCTTCTCGCGTTCGGGGACCTCGGCGGCGATCATCCGATGTGTCCACCAGGACACCAATTGCGTTGTCTGCGCCGAACGTTCGGATTGCACCTTTTTGCGCACCGTGGCCGACGCGGTGCGCGGCACCCGCGCCAACATGCCGAAGTGCGGTGCCGGAGTGGCATCGACCCCACGATCGGCCGCGGGAGTGGGCGCCAGCACACGCTGGAGGTAGGAGTCGATCCCCGAGGCCACGACGGCGTCGACCTGGGTTCCGGTCGCGCCGAACCCCAACCGCCGCACCACTCTCGCCGCCGCCATCCAGTCGGCCGATTGCGTCATGGCTGCCAGTCTGACCAACCCCGGTGCCGCCAACCAGGCCATGACGCCGGTCCTTCAGGGAGTCTTCAGCACGACCCTCGCAGATCCGGCATCCCACCCGGTAGCCGGACTGATCGGACACAGGGCAAACCGTAGGTCCTGTCGGGCCAACCTTCAGAAAGCCTTCAGTTGCCCCGTACTCCCCCGCCCTACGGTGGTCGCCATGTCAGACACCGAGAACCCGCAAGAACCCGGCCGGCAACCGCACGACACCACGCCCGACGATCCCACCACCCAGTTCGGTACCGAACCGATACCGCAGGGGGCGAACCCGACGACGCCGATCACACCGATCCCGGGGCAGCCCGGCCCGTACGCCGGCCCGCCACCCTCCGGACCGCCCCCTTCCGGCCCACCGCCGTCGATGCCACCGCAGGGGCAACCGGGCACTCCCGGTCCGGCACCCAAGCCGTCGTTCTGGCACAGTCAGCGCACCGCGCTGCTCACCGGGGTCGCTGCCCTCATCATCGGCGGTCTCATCGGGGGCGGTATCGGCTGGGCGACCGGACACGACGACTCGCACACACAGCCAGTCGCAGCCACCGCCCAGCACGGCAAGAAGACCCGCCACGAGGCCACCTCGGCGGCAAGCCGACGTGGGGTGACCGGCCAGATCACCGCGATCAACGGCCAGACCTGGACGGTCCAGACCCGCGGCGACAAGACGGTGACCGTCGACATCACCGGCGACACCCATTTCGGGACCGAACGGAAACCGCAGCAGCAGAGCGACTTCGCCGTCGGCGACCGGGTCGTCGTCGCCGGGACCCGAAGTGGCGACACCGTCACCGCGCGCATCGTCGCGAAGCGTCCGACGCCGGCCGGCACTGCGACGCCGCAGACCAGTGGTGCACCGGCCCCGACCTCGGCGCAACCGAGTTGATCGAGCACGGTGATCGATGATGACCGAGACGTGACCGCGGGCTGGCAGAATCACATGACATGAGCGCCACGGTCCTCGTCATCGAGGACTCGACCCCGATCCGTGTCGCGGTGGCCGCGGCACTGACCGAGGCCGGGCATCGGGTCCTCGCACGCCCCGACGGTTCACGACTCGAACACGATCTGGCACAGGCACGCCCCGACGCGGTCCTGCTCGACGTCATGCTGCCCGGTTCGGACGGTTTCACCCTGCTCGACGTGGTACGGCGGCGCAGCGACGCCGGCATCATCATGGTGACCGCCCGCGACGCCGTCGCCGACCGACTGCACGGCCTCACCGAGGGCGCCGACGACTATGTGGTCAAGCCGTTCGAGATGGCGGAGTTGGTGGCACGTGTCGGCGCGGTGCTGCGCCGACGCGGCGGGCGCACCGACATCCTCTACGTCGACGACCTCGAGATCGACCGCGACGGCGGAACGGCAACCCGCGCAGGCGAGCGAATCACGTTGACGCCCACCGAGTTCCGGGTACTCACGTACCTCGCGCAGCGCCGCGGCCGAGTGGTCACCAAGACTCAGATCCTCACCGGCGTCTGGGGTTACGACCACTACGACCCGAATCTCGTGGAGGTCAACGTCAGTGCGTTGCGCCGCAAGCTCGAGGCCCACGGTCCGCGACTGTTGCACACCGAACGCGGCCGCGGCTACACCCTGCGCCCGTCATGACGACGATCCGCACTCGACTGACCGGCAGCTCGTTGCGCAGCCGGGTGACTGCTCTGGCCGTCGTGGTGCTCGCGGTGTCGTTGGTCGCCCTGATCGCCATCGGCAGCGCACTGTTCGCCGTCGCGGGCCATCGTGCCGCCGGGGCATTGCTCAGTGATCGGGCCACCCTCGCCCAGCAGTACGCCCGGACCTCACGCACGCCGGAGATCTTCCTGCAGCGCATCGAGGGCCGCTCGGTGCGGGCCCGACTCGAACTCGCCGACGGTGAGGTGTTCGGCCGCCCGACCCGCGACGCGGTCGCCCGCCGCGCGATCACCCTCAAGGCGCCCAACTCGTCGTGGGCCGACGGCGCGACGCTGACCCTCGCCGTCGACGGCGATCTGCTCGGCGGGGTACAGTCGCGTCTGCTGATCGGGATGGCGATCACCGGTTCGGGGGCGCTCGTCCTCACCGCGTTGCTGCTGTGGTTCGGAATGCGTTATGCGCTGGCGCCGCTGGACACCATGACCGATGTGGCGCGCTCGATCGCACGTGGCCGACGCGGTGAGCGCCTCGCCCCGACCCGGACCGACACCGAGTTGGGGCGTACCGCAGCGGCATTCGACGACATGCTCGACTCGTTGGAGGGTGCCGAAGCCAATCAGCGCGCCGCGCAACAGTCGGTCCGGCAGTTCGTCGCCGACGCAGCCCACGAGTTGCGCACCCCGGTCACCGGGGTGCAGGCGATCGCCGAGACACTGCTGCAGATGGATGCCGACGCATCCGCCGAGGATCGAGAACAGTTGCTGCTGTTGCTCATTCAGGAGACCCACCGCGCCGGACGCCTCGTCGGCGACATGGTCGACATGGCCCGCATCGACGCAGGTCTGGCGCTGCATCCCGAGGCGGTCGACCTCGTCGCCCTTGCCGAGGATCAGTGTCGCCGGGTGGCGATCCTGCATCCAGAGCTGACGGTGGTCGCCACCGGTGACGCGCCGCCGGCACTGGCCGACCCCGGCCGGATCTCACAGATCCTGGCCAACCTCATCGACAACGCCTGCCAGGCCACACCGGCCGGCGGGCGAGTCGAGGTGGCGGTCGCCCACGCACCCACCGAGTCCGGCGGGTGGGTGACCGTGACGGTCAGCGACACCGGACCGGGCGTCCCCGACGCCGACCGCGAGCGGATCTTCGATCGTATGGTGCGCCTGGATGATTCACGAGATCGACGCTCGGGCGGCGCCGGTCTGGGGCTGGCGGTGGCTAGTGGTCTGGCCCGCGCCCACGGGGGCGAGGTGCGCCTGCTTCCGCGCACACCGGACGGCGCGACACAGGGCGCGGTGTTCCGCCTGGAGTTGCCGTTCAGACCGACGGGACGTGATCGGTCTGCGGGGTCGGCTGCTCCGCATCCGCGATGACCGCCGCGAGGGCCTCGTCGACGACGGCCCCGGCCTCGATCGTCGACATGTGACCCACCCCGTCGAGTACGACGAGATCACGGAGGGTTCCTTTACGCCGCAACACCTCTGCCATCTGTTCGGCGTGTGAGGGCGGGGTCAGGCGGTCGGCACTGCCGACCACGATCGTCGTCGGGACCGTCAGCGCGTCCAGCCCCGCGGTCACATCCAGCTTGCCCATCGCCGCGCCCCAGCGGGCCCGCGCACGGGGCGGGCAGCTCATGATCATGTTGTCCACGAACTCGACATGCGAGGCGCGAGCGGTGGAGCCGAGCGCGATGTACTGCGACATCCGCGGCCCATACGAGCTGCGCGGCACCGGAAGTGGCGCCGAGGTGATGAGCTTGGTGACCGCAGGCGCGAACGGTTTGCTGTAGCGCGGCAGGTCGAGCGGGATGAGCAGGTGATTCTGCATGACCGCCTTGGCCGCGGTGGAGGCGAGCACCACCGCCGACACGCGATCGGACACCTTGTGCGGGTACTGCGCCGCCCACGACATGATCGTCATGCCGCCCATGGAGTGTCCGATGAGGATCGCTCGGCGCCCGGGCGGGACGACGGCGTCGAGTACGGCGTCGAGGTCCTGGCCGAGGGTCGCGACGGTGGGTCGTTTGCGGCCGAGTTCACTGGCTCCGTGTCCGCGCTGATCGTAGGTGATGACGGTGCGTTCACCGGCGAAGGCGTTGATCTGGGGATACCAGTAGGTGGTGTTGCACGTCCATCCGTGCACCGCGACGATCACATCACCGGCGTCGTCGTCACCGCGAGCACCGGGACCGTAGGTGACCACGTTGAGCCGGGTGCCGTCGGCGGCGCGGACGGTTCTGGTGTCACTCGGGGCCGTCGGGGTGGCCAGCAGATCGTCGGGCCCGTCGTCGACGGCCGGATCGCCGTGTAGTGCTTCGCGTACCAGTCCGGCACCGATGGTGCCCACCCCGACCCCGATCAGACCTGCCCCGGCGGCGACGCCACCGATGGCCCACCCACGTCGACTCATGTGTCCACCCTCTCCCCAGGACACCGGCCGGGCGCGGCGATCAGGACGATCGCGGAGTCGGACGGTGTGTTCGCGGCGTGTCCACCGGCTCCTCGGTGCCCGGCGTCGGGTCCTCGGACGTGTCGGGGGACACAGCATCCGATGTAACACTACCCGTTGTCATGTTCGGGGCGCCATCGCCTGCGGTCTCGGGATCGATGCCCGAAGCGGGTCCGTCGGCGACGTCGGCACCGGGAACATCGGGGGCGGGAACATCGGTGGCCGGAACATCGGTATCGGCGACGTCGAAGTACGTCGACGCCTCGCCGATCGCCCGGGTGATCTCGTCGTCGAGCGCTTTGCGGAAGGTGGTCTCCACGATCTCGTGAGCCATCGGCCGGACCGTCTGGATCAATTCGGCCATCTTGCTGACCTTGGCCTCGCCGAGGGTCGGCAGGTTCTCGTTGAGGTACTTGTCGGTGATGATCGAGACGAAACTGCGGGCCGCATCCTCGAGATCGTCCTGCACACGCACGAAGCGGTCGAGCAGCACGTCGATGTCGACGCCGCTCTTGACCAGCACCTCGGCGCCCTCGAGGACCTCCGGGTTCTTGATCGCGTAATGAGCGCCGTCCTTGACGAGCAGCCCGAGCTTCTGGCTGAGCGCGATGGAGCGCTCGCTGGCGTTGAGGGTCTTGCGCAATTCGGTGAAGGTGATCGTGGCCGCGCGCTTGAAGTTGCGGAACCGCCCGCCCTTGGTGGGCGCGCCACGCAACACATGCTCGACCTTCATCCCGTAGTGGGCTGCATGCAGGAGCTCACTGATGGTGGCAAAGGTGTATCCGCGTTCGAGCATCCGCGAGATGAGATTCAGGCGATTGAGGTGATCGTCGGAGTACCAGCCGGTGCGACCGCGGATCGTCGGCGGCGGCAGCAGCCCACGATCCTGATAGACCCGGATGTTGCGGACGCTGACGCCGGACGCCTCTGCCAGGTCGTTGATCCGATACTCAGCCACGAATGACAGTGTATTCGCCGGATGTCGTACGCCCGACGACCCGCGCCCGACGACTCACCTCTCCCGTCCGGTCATCCGGCAAAGAGCACCGTGTCATCCGGCCAGCAGCACGACGCCGGTAGCGATCAGCACGCCCACCTTGACGACCTCGGCAGCCACGTACACCAGGTGCGCGTGACTGCGCGGACCGTCGGCGTCTCCGGTGGCGAGCACCTCGTCCGAGCGGCGGTTCAATGCGGGCCGGATACCGACGAGCTGGACCGCCAGCACCACCACCACAGCCACGGCGAGGATGCCCGCGGGTTGCCCCACCCATCCCCCGGCGACCGCGCACACGATGAGCACGATCGCCGCACCCGCCTCGACGGCGTTGAGCGCGCGGAACACCAGCCGGCCGATCCCCAGACCCAGCGGAATGGTGATACCCGGAGCACGGAACTTCAGCGGCGCCTCGAGGAACGAGATCGCGATCACCATGCCCAACCAGACAAAGATGACCGCGGTCGCCACCGCGTACGACACGCTCATCGCGAGGCGCCGGTGCGCAACAATTCCGGCCCGAAGGTCTCGAAGTGGATGCGCTCGGAGGGCACATTCCGGTCGAGTAGCTGGGTGCGGACCGAGTCGAGGAATCCGGTGGGACCGCACAGCATGGCGTGGACGCCGTCGGCAAGGTCGATGCCGTCCAACGACATCCGGCCGGTACGCACCGCGTCGGACACCAGATGGTCGGCACCATGCTGATACCACTGGAAGAGCCGTGCGGAATCGATCTGCTCGACGAGGGCGCCGAGTTGCCCACGATGAGGTTGGCCGGCCCGCGAGTGGTCGGCGTGCAGGACTGTCACCGGGCGGTCGGTGCCCGACTCGGCGAGCGCGGTCAGCAGCCCGATCACCGGTGTGCACCCGATGCCCGCAGATGCCAGCAGTAATGGCGAATCATCTTCGGGCAGAACGAGATCACCGAACGGCATCGAGACGTGCACCGCGTCGCCCTCGAAGACGTTCTCGTGCAGGAACGCCGACACCTCGCCGGCGAGTTTGACGCTGATCCGCCACTCGTCGCGCGCCTGCGGCGTGCCGATCAGGCTGTACTGGCGGATCTGATGCGCGCCGTCAGTCAGCGGCACCTGCACCGAGATGTACTGCCCGGGAGAGAATGCCGGAAGATCCGCACCGTCGGGCGCGGCCAGGATGAACGACACCGCGTCCGGGGCCACCTGATCGCGTCGGGTCACGACGAGATCGCGCCACACCGCACCCGGTTCGACGCCGGCCGCGGCGTAGAGGCCGGCTTCTTCACGGATCAGCACATCGGCCATCTCCCAATACAATTCGTCCCACGCATTGGCGACCTCCGGCGTCACCGCGGCACCGAGCACCTCGACGATCGCGGCGAACAGGTGCTCGTGGACAATCGAGTACTGATCACGCGTGACCCCGAGGGACGCATGCTTGTGCGCGATGCGGTCGATGATGAATCGCTGCCGCCGCAGATCGGGCTCGAGTTGCAGCTTGGCGAATGCCGCGATCGACCCCGCCAACGCCATCGGCTGTTCACCGGACCGCTGATGGGTGCGGTTGAACATGTCGTCGAGCAACGTCGGGTGGGCTGCGAACATCCGCGCGTAGAAGTTCGGGGTGATCTCCCCGAGTGCTCCGTCGACGGCGGGCAGGGTGGCCGCGATGACCTCGCGAGTGGGCATGGTGAGCACGACGACTCCGATCTGATCTGTTCCGCCCGGTGGCGGAATCGTTTGTTGCCGAACCTATTCGGCTTGACTGTGAGATTCCGCTCGACCGTGGGGCGTCGCCTCGGCGCGACGCGGGGGGTCGAGGGAGAGCAGGACCGCTCCGGTGGGGTCGGTCACGAGGTCCCCGACGGTCACGTCGTCGAGGCTGTCGAAGAAGGCACGACGGGCGGCGGCGAGCGCACCGCGCAACCGGCACGCCCGACGCAGCGGACACGGCGTTTCGCCGTCGCAGTCGACGACTTCTCCTTCACCTTCGAGACTTGCTGCGAGCCAACCGATTCGGGCCGTACGGCCCAACTCGGTGATCACCAGCCCACCCGCGCGACCCCGCCGGGAGTGGACGACGCCGAGTTCAGCGAGGCGCCCGGTCACCTTGGTGACATGCGTATACGGCACGGCCATCTCCTCGGCGAGGACCCGGGTGGTCATCGACCCGTCCGAGACGGCC
>NZ_MVPX01000159.1:0-14443 GCF_002043085.1 Gordonia sp. i37
CCCCCGAAACCCCACCACCCCAGGGGACTTACCCTGAGGGTAATCTCGTGTTGACGGCTGAACCTGTCTCGGACTGAACGAACCCTGTTCCCCTGCTTGGCTACGGCTAAGTAGGGTTGTCTTCGTTGTTCTTGGATGTCGTGCGATACGCGGACCAGACCTGAGCATCGATGTTTGCAGGTAGGAGCCTTGTCCCATTTGGTCGAGCCTTGAGTGCAGCCTCGAACCGTGCCGCGCGCTCCGGGTCGTAGTCGCGCCCACGCAGTCGTTGAGGCTCCATGTGGTCGATGCGTCGCCACTTTCTTCCGTTGCTGTCGGTGTACTGGTATTCGACAGTCGGGGTCGCACTTACTGAAGGGTCGAAGGCGTTGAAGCTGGCGTCGGGGATTATCCAACCCGAGGTCAGCTTTGCTCCTGGTGGCATGAATCTTCTGAGGTCATCTTTGCGCTCTCTGAGCGTGTCTCGGACGGACTGTTGGCAACCTAGGTCATCGACCGCGATGCCTGTGACGTCGACATCAGTAAATACTGAGCTACTGTGCGCATTTCGAAGGGTCACGATGACTGCACCATTCGTTGACCCCGGCGCAAGTGGATATCCAAGAGCCACATGTTCGATGACGAGGGAACGTGCGAGTGACGCTTCGTCATCCCTGCGAATGTTGCGTGTGGTTCTGAAGTTTGTGTAGGCGACCGCGATCCCCGCGAGTGCAAGCAGACTGAAGACCGCGCTGAGCCATGCGGGAACATTGCCCCAGTCGATGCGCTGCCATGGGATGCATCCACCGATCGTGGCCACGATGAAGACGGCTCCGACGATGACAAGGGCGACGAGGATTGCGGCGGCGGCGATGGCTTGGCCGGTGGTTGGGTTTCGCAGCTTGGCGAGCATGAACTTGAGGATTGCGTGCGCGTCGTTCAGTTCGGTGTCTCGGCTGACTTCTTTGGTGCGGCCGTCCACTCGGTGACTTCGAGGCTATCTCCAGTTCGAAAGGTGCCGACTTGAACCTGGGACGAAAGTTCAAACTTCTGTTCGAACGCTTTCGGGAACCCGCTCACGCCGTCGCGTGCAACGATCCTCACGAGCATGTACTTCGTCTGATCTGAGTCGACCCAGGCGTCGATGTGTTCACTGCTAACCTTGACGCGCTGCGCGTGCCTATTCTGGTTGTCTTTTCGACGTCGGCCTGGCACGTACACGCCAGCTCGGTTGACATCGAGGGCGTGGAGGGCGCGGACGACACCGGTCTCATGGTCGGTGGCGGGCACCTTCCACTCGCGCACGATGAACGCGCGGATTGTCAGGTCGACGCATGATCGACGGCTGCAGTTGATGAACTTGATCCGGTAGTCGTGCTCACCGCTGGCCGTGGGCGTCTTCGCTATCGTGGGCGCTATGCGGATGCGAGGGCGCAAAGCGGACAGCAGAACGAGGAACACGATCGATGCGGCGATCGATGCTCCGAACCCGCCGAGGATGCCTGCTAGCCACGTATCCACCTGCGTCCTCCTGTAGTGTTCGCGCAGTCTGACCCGGTTCGGAATCGGCGGGGTTGTCCTAGCGTTGTGTTATACGTGATACGCATGAGAAAGGAAAGTGAGGTGGTTGGTATGAGCTGGCACTTTGACGAGGAAGAGGAGTGACCTCCTCTAGTTAGTCGAACCAACGTGTGACTAAGCACCCCCGGAACCCCGCTGTTGCGGCTCTGGGGGTGCTTCCGTCGTTTCTAGGTGCCGCACGTGCATGGGTCAGAGCGCGGTTTTCGTTGACCGGACTGACCGACCATCGGGAACCCTGACGGGTGCTCGCGCGTTAACCCCATCCCGGACCGACCCACGAACCCGAGCCCTTGATCGCGTCAGGCCACGACCGATTGACACCTGACCCGACGGGTAGGCGGCAACCGTGTGGCACCTGTTCTCGGTTCGCGACATCAAGGACGGGTGGCGTACGTCCCCGGCGTACGACTTGGCTACGGGGAGCAGGCTGGTGTTGCGTCGGGCTCTGCGGTGACGACGGCCTACCTCGGTTGGGTTGGGTAGGTCTTGGTGCCCTTGCCGGAGTCGAACCGGCTTGATTGACCGTCAGGGCTGCCCCGTAAAGGGCTCTCATTCGGTCTGTGACGCAACAGAATCCACGCCACAGGTCCACCCGGGAGGGTTACGGGTTGAGGGCGTCCCACACGGCACGAGCATCGCTTAAAGCAGCGATCAGTCCGTCGAGTTCACGACGGTTGCTGACTTCCACGGTGTCGCGGCGATCACCAATCACCACCACAGGCGCGTCGGTCTTGTCAGTGAGCAGGTTGTGTCCGCTGATCAGGTCGACGGTCACGTGGTCACCGATCGCAGCGCGCACCCACGTGTAGGCGGTCCATCCGTCGTCTTCTGGTGGATCAATTTGCGGGGTGGTCACTGGTCCCCTCCTGCCGTGTCGCGGAGGGCTTGGCGGAAGCCAGCGTCGTAGAGCGCATCGTCGTCAGGGTCCGGTGCGACGGCGAGCAGTTTGGGAATGAGTGCCGATAGCAGAGGGCCGGGAATCTCTGCGAGGGTGTCGACAGCGGATTGGTAGCCGTTGGTGAACTCGTCCGGTCCGATGACAGCGGTCACGACGCGTACCAACCGAGCACGAAGCAGAGTTGGAACACGCCTAGCGGCGCGAGGTACATGGATGCGGCGAATGCCACCGCAGCCGCGTACGGACGCAATCGCGAACGTCGATACAGTGGTTGGCGACGATGCACGGGAATACTCCTAGGTAGATGAACTGCCATGACCTCCCAAGATGGGGAGGTCTAGGGGAGACACCAGTGCAATAGACCGAGAACACGCAGGTAAGGACGTTACGTGGCTGGCGAGTTTATCTACACCATGAAGAAGGTGCGCAAGGCGCACGGCGACAAGGTCATCCTCGATGACGTCACGATGTCGTTCTTCCCGGGTGCCAAGATCGGCGTCGTCGGTCCGAACGGCGCGGGTAAGTCGTCGATCCTGAAGATCATGGCCGGCATCGACCAGCCGTCGAACGGCGAGGCCTTCCTCGACCCCGATGCGACCGTCGGCATCCTGCAGCAGGAGCCTCCCCTCAACGAGGAGAAGACGGTCAAGCAGAACGTCGAGGAGGGGATGGGCGAGATCAAGGTCAAGCTCGACCGCTACAACGAGATCGCCGAGCTGCTCGCGACCGACTACTCCGACGAGCTCATGGAGGAGATGGGCAAGCTTCAGGAGGACCTCGACAACGGTGACGCCTGGGATCTCGACTCCCAGCTGGAGCAGGCGATGGACGCCCTGCGCTGCCCGCCCGGGGACTCGCCGGTCACCCATCTCTCCGGCGGTGAGCGGCGTCGCGTCGCGCTGTGCAAACTGCTGCTGAGCAAGCCCGATCTGCTGCTGCTCGACGAGCCGACCAACCACCTCGACGCCGAGAGCGTGTTGTGGCTCGAGCAGTTCCTGGCGAGCTACCCGGGTGCGGTGCTGGCCGTCACCCACGACCGCTACTTCCTCGATCACGTGGCGGAGTGGATCTGCGAGGTCGATCGCGGCAAGTTGATCCCGTATCAGGGCAACTACTCGACCTATCTGGAGAAGAAGGCCGAGCGTCTGGAGGTCCAGGGCAAGAAAGACCAGAAACTGCAGAAGCGCCTCAAGGAGGAGCTGGCCTGGGTCCGCTCGGGTGCCAAGGCCCGCCAGACCAAGAACAAGGCACGTCTGGCGCGCTACGAGGAAATGGCGGCCGAGGCGGAGAAGACGCGCAAGCTCGACTTCGAGGAGATCCAGATCCCCACCCCGCCCCGGCTGGGTGACGTCGTCGTGGAGGTCTCGCATCTGGACAAGGGCTTCGACGGTCGGGTGCTGATCAAGGATCTGTCGTTCACGTTGCCCCGCAACGGTATCGTCGGTGTGATCGGCCCGAACGGCGTTGGTAAGACGACGCTGTTCAAGACGATCGTCGGGTTGGAGAAGCCGGATTCGGGCACCGTCAAGGTCGGCGAGACGGTCAAGCTCAGCTACGTCGATCAGAATCGCGCGAACATCGACCCCAAGAAGTCGGTGTGGGAGGTCGTCTCCGACGGTCTGGACTACATCGAGGTCGGCCAGAACGAGATGCCGTCGAGGGCGTACGTGTCGGCATTCGGATTCAAGGGCCCCGATCAGCAGAAGCGGTCGGAGGTCCTCTCCGGTGGTGAGCGTAACCGCCTCAACCTGGCGTTGACCCTCAAGGAGGGCGGCAACCTGATCCTGCTGGACGAGCCGACCAACGACCTCGACGTCGAGACCCTCTCGTCGCTGGAGAACGCGCTCGAGCAATTCCCGGGTTGCGCGGTCGTCATCAGCCACGACCGCTGGTTCCTCGACCGCACCTGCACCCACATCCTCGCGTGGGAGGGCAACGTCGAAGAGGGCACCTGGTTCTGGTTCGAGGGCAACTTCGAGGCCTACGAGGCCAACAAGGTCGATCGCCTCGGCGCCGACGCCGCGCGCCCCCACCGGGTCACGCATCGCAAGCTCACGCGCGACTGATCGCCGGGCGGCGCCGCAGGCGCTAGGCTCGCCATGGAGCCAACGGCGGCGCCTCCGTCACCCCTGCGCCGCGCACGAGAGGGTGATTGTCGTTGTCGGATGTGACTTCGCTTCTGCCGCAAGTCATTCCCAGCTATCTGGCGACCTCGGTGGGTGTCACCGGAGATGCGGCGGGAACCGATCGGTCGAGCATCGATCCGGGCACTCTCGACCCGGCCGTCCTCGACCGCATCCGGGCGCACATGGAGATCGCCGCGATCCGTCGACCCGGTGAATCGGTGGTCGAGGTCACCACCGATGGAGCGGGCGGCACAGATGTGGTGGTGGTGACCGACGACATGCCCCTGCTGGTGGAGTCGGTGCTCGCCGCGCTCGAGGGGCGAGGGATGACGGTCACCCGCATCGATCACCCGATCATGGCGGTCACCCGTGACCGGACGGGCACCCTCACCGACATCTGCGGCCCCCACGCAGGCCTGGCCGAGTCGTGGATCTCGGTGACGGCGTTGTCGAGTCGGGAGACGGTCGACGATGCGCAGCTGCGGGCCGACATCCGGCGGGGGATCGATGTGGTCGCCGTCATCGACGGTGACGCCGCCGCGATGCGGGAGCGTTTGACCGGATGTTCGGCGGAGTGCGCCGGCGCGCATCTCGGCGACGAATCGGGTGTGTCCGCCGACGTGCAGCGCGAGTACGCCCGGCTGCTCGAGTGGTTCGCCGGCAACCACTTCGTGCCACTCGGATATGCACGGCTCGACGCCTCCGGTGCGGTGACCGACCGGCTCGGTCTCAACCGCGCCGAGTCCGTCGACCTGGACTTCCCGAGAATCGATTCCTCGCCCCTGACGCCCCGCGTGTCGCGGGTGTTCCTCGATACCGGAATCCAGCGCTCGAAGTTCCCGATCCTCATCGCGGTGCCGGCTTTCGACGCTGCGGGAGCGCACGTCGGCGAGCACCGTTTCCTCGGTGTCTTCACCTCCTCGGGCCTGCATCAGACGGTGCTCGACGTCCCTGTTCTACGCGGCAAGGTGCACGACGTGGTCGCCCTCGCGGGCGTCGACGAGGACTCGTTTGCCGGACGCACGATGGTCGAACTCCTCCAGAACTACCCGCTGGTCGAGATGTTCCAGGACACGACCGCGGAACTGCATCGGCGAATCGACGAGATGCTCGACGCCGTCGCGACGCGATCGCTGCGGGTGTTTCTGCGCGTGCACCCCGCAGGCGGAGCCGCCACCGCGCTCATCTACCTACCGCGCGACCGGTACAACACCCCGTCACGAACTGCGCTGGGGAGGGCCGTCACCGAAATGCTCGAGGGCAGCGACCTCGAGTACTCGGCGCGGGTCAGTGAGCGCCCGCTCGCGTTGCTGCAGGTGATGGTTCGGGTGGACCCCGACGTCGCGCGCTCGTGGGGGTCGGTCGACATCGGCACCGATGTACAGCGCCGGATGCAGATCACCCTGTCCGAGGCAATCCGGAGTTGGGACGAGCGGGTGCGTGAACTGATCACCACCACCGCCTCGGAGCGGGCCCTGCCGCCCGGTGGCGCCGACGCCATGCTGCGGCTGATCAACACGCTGCCGGCCGACTACAAGGACCAGCGTGCGCCCGCCGACGCGGTCGGCGACCTCGCGCACGTGGCCGCACTCGAGCCCGGGCATCTGGCCGTCACGTTCGCCAAGCATTCGGGTGCGCAGAGCCGAACCGACCGGGATCATTGGGACTTCACCCTGTACCTGTGTGACGAGTCGGCCACCCTGACCGACGTGCTGCCCGTCCTGCACAGTCTGGGCCTCGACGTCATCGACGAACACCCGTATGCCTTGCGCGGCATCGGCGACAAGGACTGTCACGTCTACGAATTCGCCGTGGTCCTGACCGCCGGGATGGATGTCGACGTCGATCACGCCGACGACCTCCCCGAACGGTTCACCGAGGCATTCGCCCAGATCTGGCGGCAACACGCGCAGATCGATGCGTACAACGAGCTGATCATCCGATGTGGGCTGGACTGGCGGGCCGCGGCGATGCTCCGTGCCTACGGCCGCTATCTCAAGCAGTGCGGATTCTCTTACAGCACAAGTCATGTCGCATCCACATTGGGCCGCTACCGTGAGGTCACGCGCGGGTTGGTCGCCTTGTTCGAGGCGTCGTTCGACCCGGCGGTCGCCGACGCGGACCGTCGTGCCGATGTCCTCGAGCAACTGCGTTCGGACGTGGGGGCAGTGCTGAGCCTCGACGCCGACCGCATCGTGTCGGCGTTCCTCGCGGTCATCGCCGCCACCGATCGGACCAATTTCTATGTGCTCGGCGCGCCGGGCAACTCCGGCGACACGACGGACAGCGACACGACGGACAGCGACGACGAGCACCGACCGGTGATGTCGTTCAAGCTGCGTCCGCGCGACATCCCGCAAACCCCGGAACCCCGTCCGTTGCACGAGATCTTCGTGTACTCGCCACGTGTGGAGGGGGTGCATCTGCGATTCGGTGCCGTCGCCCGAGGTGGGCTGCGGTGGTCGGATCGGCGCGAGGACTTCCGCACCGAGATCCTCGGTCTGGTCAAGGCGCAAGCGGTCAAGAATGCGGTGATTGTGCCGGTCGGGGCCAAGGGCGGATTCGTCCTGACCCGGCCGCCGGCCCCGACCGGAGATGCCGCCGCCGACCGAGAGGCATTGCGGGCGGAGGGAATCGACTGTTATCGCATGTTCATCTCCGGTCTGCTCGACGTCACCGACAACATCGACCGGGCGACCGGCGAGGTGATCCCGGCCCGATCAGTGGTCCGGCGCGACGGTGACGATCCGTATCTCGTTGTCGCCGCCGACAAGGGCACTGCGGCGTTCTCCGACATCGCCAACGACGTGGCGGGGCGGTACGGCTTCTGGCTCGGTGATGCCTTCGCGTCCGGGGGCTCGGCCGGCTACGACCACAAGGCCATGGGCATCACGGCGCGCGGTGCGTGGGAATCGGTGAAGCGCCACTTCCGGGAAATGGGAATCGACACCCAGACACAGGATTTCACGGTCGTGGGTATCGGCGACATGAGCGGTGACGTGTTCGGCAACGGCATGCTGCTCAGCGAGCACATCCGACTCGTCGCCGCCTTCGATCATCGCCACATCTTCATCGACCCCACCCCCGACGCCGCATCCTCGTATGCCGAGCGGGCGCGGATGTTCGCGCTGCCGCGCTCGTCGTGGGCCGACTACGACGAGCGACTGATCAGTCCCGGCGGAGGTGTCTGGTCGCGCGAACGCAAGTCGATCCCGATCAGTCCCGAGATGCGCGCGGCCCTCGGGCTTCCCGACGATGTGACCACCCTGTCGCCGCCCGAGCTGATCCGGGCCGTGCTGCTCGCGCCGGTCGGCCTGCTGTGGAACGGAGGCATCGGCACCTACATCCGAGCCTCGACCGAATCCGACGCCGACGTCGGTGACAAGGCCAATGACGCGATCCGAGTCACCGGAGACGAGTTGCGCTGCAAGGTGATCGGCGAGGGAGGCAATCTCGGGGTGACCGAGCGTGGCCGCATCGAGTTCGACCTCGAGGGCGGACGGGTCAACACCGACGCCATGGACAACTCGGCAGGTGTGGACTGCTCCGACCACGAGGTCAACATCAAGATCCTGCTCGATGCCGCGGTGTCCTCGGGGGGCTTGGCGCAGGCCGATCGCAACCCGCTGCTCGAGTCGATGACCGACGAGGTCGCGCGACTGGTGTTGGCCGACAACATCTCCCAGAACTCCGAACTGGGATTCTGTCGCGCCTACTCCCGTGACCGGGTGGACGTGCACGTACGACTGCTGACCGCCCTCGCCGCCCGTGGGGTGAATTTGACACTCGAGGCGCTGCCCAGCCCGGTCGCGTTGCGCAAGCGATTCGACTCCGATACCCACCGCGGCCTCACCTCGCCAGAACTCGCCACGCTGATGGCGCATGTGAAGCTGGTCGCCAAGGACGACCTGCTCGCCGGTGACCTCCCGGACAACGACGTGTTCGACCATCGGCTCACCCACTATTTCCCGGTGCCGTTGCAGGAACGATTCGCCGCCGAGATCCACGACCATCGCCTGCGTCGGGAGATCGTGACCACGGTGCTTGTCAACGACGTCGTCGACCGCGCGGGCATCACCCATCTGTTCCGACTCGGTGAGGCGACCGGTGCGACCACCGAGGAGCTCGTCCGCGCATTCGTGGTGGCCGAGCAGGTCTTCGGGATGGCCGGTCTGCTCGACCGCATCCAGAGCGCGTCGGCCTCCATCGACGCGGTCGACGAGATGATGCTCTACGCGCGGCGATTGCTGTTCCGTGCGTCGCGCTGGTTCCTGGCATTCCGGCCGCAACCGTTGCCGATGGCTTCGGACATCACCCGCTACCGCGAGCGGGTCGCCGACCTGACCGCGCGCCTCGACGGCTGGTTCGGTGCGGCGTCGGCCGCCGACGTCGACGCGCGGGTGCGCCGATATCACTCCCTCGGCGTGGCACCGGATCTCGCTCACGATGTGGCGGTCAGTCTGCATCGATTCTGCCTGCTCGACATCATCGACGCGGCTGAGATCGCCGACCGTGATCCGGTCGAGGTGGGTGAACTGTACTTCGCTGTGATGGAGCACTTCGGTCTCGAGGAATTGCTCACCGCGGTGTCGAATCTCGAATACGGCGACCGATGGCATGCGTTGGCGCGCTTGGCGTTGCGTGACGACATGCACGGCGCGCTGCGGGCGTTGACGCTGACGATCCTCGAGGGCAGCGAGCCCGACGAACCGTGCGCGGAGAAGATCAGCGAGTGGGAGAGCGCGCACTCGTCTCGTCTGGCGCGGGTGCGCTCGATGCTGGCCGAGATCGAGGCGGCCGGCAACATCGACCTCGCCACACTGTCGGTGGCCGCGCGGCAACTCCGCAGTGTCATCCGGTGAGTGGGATCCGATGAGCCGCAACGCCGTCGGACCGCACGCGGTACGCGAAGAGGGGAGTCGTAGTGCTCTACGAGGATGAGGGAACCGCCACCGACAAGGGATATGTCGTGCGGGTCCCGGTGCGTTGGTCCGACATGGACGTCTTCCAGCACATCAACCACGCACGGATGGTGACCCTCCTGGAGGAGGCCCGAATCCCGTGGCTGTTCTACGACGGACGGCCCACCGCCGATCTGCGGCGCGGCTGTCTGGTCGCCGACCTGCACGTGAAGTACGCAGCGCAGATCCGCCACGACGAGGGTCCGATCGTGGTCACCATGTTCGTCGAGAAGGTACGGGCGGTGGACTTCGTCGTCGGTTACGAGGTGCGCCCCGACGGTGCTCAGCCCGACGACGCACCGGCCGTCATCGCCTCCACCCAACTCGTCGCGTTCGACGTGGATGCACAGCGTCTGCGGCGCCTCACCGCCGACGAACGCGCGTACCTGGAGAGCTTCCGGTTGCCGGACACCACCGAGCAGACCGCGCCGCATCATGGAGGGTGAGCGGCATCTGACGTTGCAGCGCGCCGACGACCTCTCCGACGCGCTGGCCTTCCTCGGCCGTGCCCACCGGCTCGACGACGCTGCCGTTGTCCGCCTGGCGGTACGCGGCGACGGCCTGATCGGCCTGTGGTCACACACCGGATTCGACGTCCTGGTCACCCGGGCCGTATTCGGCCGGATGGCGCCCAAGGATCTGGTGGCCGACGTGACCTCCTTGCGCGCAGCGCTTTCCGGCGCCATGCCCGGAACCCCCGTCGACCCCGGTATGCCCTTCGATTCGGCGTGGCGCGGCGCACTGCCGCTGCTCACCGGTTTTCGCCACGTCGACGACGTGCCCGCGCGCACGGTGGTGGGGCTCGTTCGGGACGGTGCCCGCGTCGCACGCGAGGAGGGCAGCGCGCACGGCCCGGCGACCGGCGTACTCGATCAGGACGTGCTGGAGGTCACCTCGACCGACGGCGGTCTACGGGCCGCAGTCTCCCTGCGCGCGCTGTTCGCGCTCACCGGAATGGGTTTCGTCCGCGACGCGCAGGGCCGCGCGATCACCGAGGACTCCGATGTCGAGGCGATCGATGCCGACGAGCCGATCCGAATCCGGATGTCGGCGGCCTGGATTCGGATCGACGCAAGGTTCGGTGCGGTCTACCTGCGCCGCCATCGCGACCTCGGCGTCACCGTGCTGTGACCACCTCTCGGTGGTCCTTCGGTGCGCAGCCTCACACCAGCCAGGCGGCGGAATTCGGTGCGAGATGACCGTCGACGAGAGGGGCGCTGAGCAGCAGGACCTCTCCAGGGGGGAGCGGCACCGGGTCGTCGCCGGCGTTGAGGGCGCAGATCAGGCCGCCACCGGCTCTGCGGAATGCCAGGCAGTCGTCGGGTGCGCCGTACCATTCGACCGTGTCTCCACTGAATTCACTTCGGCTGACCCGCAATTCGATGGCCTGCCGATACAACGAGAGGGTCGAGGAGATGTCCTCGAGCTGCTTCTCGACGGTGTAGGGCGCCCAATTGTCGGGCATCGGCAACCACGTCTGCGCCGAGGTGCTGAAACCATAGGGCGGCTGTGAACCCTCCCACGGTATGGGCACCCGGCAACCGTCGCGCCCGCGTTCGGTGTGATCCGAGCGCTCCCATACCGGATCCTGCAATGCCTCGTCCGGGAGATCCACATTGGGGAGTCCGAGCTCGGCGCCGTTGTAGATGAAGACCGTTCCGGGGAGGGCGAATTCGACCAGCGCCATCGCGCGCGCCCGGGCCCGGCCGACGTCGAGGTCGACCTCGGAGTCCGGGTCGTGCTGATCGAGGCGACCGTAGCGCGAGACCTCCCTGTCGACATCATGATTGGACAGTGTCCACGTCGGCGTCCCCGAGACCCGAAGTACCGCATCGAGAGAGTTCTCGATCGCGGCGCGGATCTCGTCGGGATCGAACGCGGCCTTGGCAAGTCGGAAATTGAACCCGAGATGCAGCTCGTCCGGCCGCAGGTACTCGGCGAAGCGTTCGTTGTCCTCCACCCAGATCTCGCCGACGTTGGCCGCGCCCGGATACTCGTCGAGCACCTTGCGGATCTTTCGGTGGATGTCGTGCACCGCATAGTTGTTGAAGCGCGGATCGTCGTCACTGTTGGTCAACAGCCCGACCGAGTCGAGGTCCATGTCCGGCAGGTCCTCGGGCTTGGCCATGCCGTGCGCGACGTCGATGCGGAAGCCGTCGACGCCGCGGTCGAGCCAGAACCGAAGGGAGCGTTCGAGATCCTCGAACACCTCGGGGTTCTCCCAGTTCAGATCCGGTTGCTCGGCGGCGAAGATGTGCAGATACCACTGACCGGGTGAGCCGTCGGACTCGGTGACCCGTGTCCATGCCGGTCCGCCGAACACGCTGTGCCAGTTGTTGGGTGGCTCGTCGCCGCCCTCACCGAGGCCGTCGCGGAAGATGTAGCGGGCGCGTTCTGGGCTGCCGGGTTCGGCGGCGAGCGCGGCCCGGAACCACTCGTGTTGGTCGCTGGTGTGATTGGGGACGAGGTCCATCGTCACGCGCATTCCGCGGTCGTGTGCCTCGGCGACGAGTTCGTCGAAGTCCTCGAGATCGCCGAAGAGGGGGTCGATGTCGCGTGGGTCGGACACGTCGTAACCGTGATCGGCCATGGGGGAGCACATGATCGGGCTCAGCCAGAGGGCGTCGATCCCGAGGAGTTCGAGATATCCGAGTTTGTCGATGACCCCGGCGAGATCGCCGACACCGTCTCCGTCGAGGTCGGAGAAGGATCGCGGGTAGATCTGGTAGAAGATCGCCGATCGCCACCACGTGGTGTCGGACGGGTCGAGTTGCGGCACAACCGAACCTGGCGCCGCCGCGCTGGTCAGTTCACCGGCGGGGTCCGTCTCGGAGGTCGCCTCGTCCTCGCCGGTCCCGTGGCTTTCCTCGCCCGCGTCGGCGGGATTCGGTCCGATGTCGCTCGGGCCGGAAACCTGCTCGTCGGTGAGCGCTTCCTCGGAGCCGGTGTCCTCCGAACCCATGGGCACAGCGCTCGATGTCTCATCGCTCACGTCGCAATTGTGCCTCACCTGATAATTCGGTGACCCATGCAGGTCCACGCGGCGAGTCGCCGATGCGCGCGCCGAGGTGGAGGCCGTTGGTCAGAACGGCGAATTCATCATCGACTGTGCAGCCATTTCCATGTAATCGGTGAGCGCACGGCGATGTTCGTCGTCGAGGGTCTGTGAGTCGATCTCCGCGATCGCGGTGTGCATGCAGCGCAGCCAGGCATCGCGTTCGATCGGCCCGATCTTGTAGGGGTGGTGCCGCATCCGCAAGCGCGGATGACCGCGTTCCTCGGAATAGGTTCGCGGCCCACCCCAGTACTGCTCGAGGAACATGCGGAGTCGGCGTTCGGCCGGACCGAGGTCTTCTTCGGGATAGAGCGGCCGGAGTATCTCGTCCTTGGCGACCTCGGAGTAGAAGGTGTGGGTCAGGCGGGCGAAGGTGTCGGCGCCGCCGACCTCGTCATAGAACGATCGGCTCTCGGGTGCGGGAACGGGCTGGGAGGCACTCACCCGACCAGTGTCCTCCACCGGCGCCGAAGGTCTCAAACCTCACGCGTGCCCACCGTCGGTGGACGCCGCGGGTATCGGCGGTCGGCGGGTGCACCGACATCCGTTGTTCACACAAGTGACCTGCGTCGACACCCGAGATTTGTCGTGCACGACCGCGCTCGGCGTGTTCCACTTGACGCGTCCGGTGCGCGCACACGGGAGGCGGGATGACACGCAGAAGCCAACGGCAGGTTCGCGATGTGACGGTGTTGCGTGGCGAGCGGTCGCTGCGCCGCGCGCACGAGAGCCCCGCGTCCACCAACCCGGAACTGACCGAGAAGCCTGATGCTGCCGACGAGTCCCGTCCGTCTGCGGGGCTTCCGGCTGCGGGACTGTGGGGACGACGCCGCGTCCTGCTGCTCAACGCGACCTACGAGCCGCTCACCGCGATCTCTCTGCGCCGGGCGATCGTCCTCGTCCTGCGTGAACGTGCCGACGTCGTCCACGCAGTGGCCCCGGGGATGGCCGTGCATTCCGCGGCGCGAACGGTCCCGATCCCGTCGGTGATCAGGCTGCGGACCTACGTCCGCGTGCCCTATCGTGCGGTCACCCCGATGACCAGGGCGGCATTGATGCATCGGGACCGCTCCCGCTGCGGTTACTGCGGGGCCAAGGCGACCACGATCGACCATGTGCTGCCCCGAAGTCGTGGCGGTGGGCACTCCTGGGAGAACTGCGTGGCCTGCTGCGCGAGCTGCAATCACCGCAAGGCCGACCGCCTGCTCAGCGAACTCGGCTGGACCCTGCACACCCCGCTCACCGCTCCCAAGGGGCGGCACTGGCGACTGTTGGCCACGATCAAGGAGATCGATCCGGCGTGGGTCCAGTACATCGACGCCGGGGCGGCCTGACAAGCCGGTCGTTTCCGGTGGTCGGTGTCCGCTCGAGGCCCCGCGGAGTCCTCCGATTCGTCCCGGACGGAGTGCGCTGATCGTTCCGGACGGAGTGCACCGAATCATCCCGGACGGAGTCCGCCAAATCGTCCCGGACGGAGTCCTCCAAATCGTCTACGACACGTTGTAGGCCCCACTGGGACGCACCCGCGCCGGTGGGCTAGATTGATCACACAACCTGGTGGTGCGAGCGGTTTCGTGCCGTTCGAGGAACACCGATCGAAAGGATGTCATGGATAGCGCCATGGTCGGTATCGGAGTCGTGGTCACGGTCATCTGCGTCGTGATGGTCGTGCTCTGCGTCGTCTCGATGATGTTCTCGTCCGGCCTGAAATACCCGAAGGTGCAGGAGTACACACTCGATCAGGAGTGGACGCGCCAGCCGTTGCTGTTCAGCGCCACCGAGATCGAGCCGATGGCGCTGCCGCATCACGCGGGACCGACCGATGTGGATGGAGGCTCCGCCC
>NZ_MVPX01000016.1:0-7192 GCF_002043085.1 Gordonia sp. i37
ATCGGGTAGCCGTCGTCGCTGTGGCCGGCCAGGTCGATCTCGGCGTGTCCGCGCATGGCTGCCAGACCGCCGGTGCCGAGGCCCTCGACGATCTCGACCGTCTCGTGCACGCCGGTGGCGTTGTGGAAACCGTTGTGCCGCAGCACGAGACTGCCCTCGTGGCCATCGATCGAACCCTCGAACGCCTCGAAGCCCGCAGTCGGGGCGTCGGCGCCCTCGATGTAGGTGAGCAGGTAGGCGAGGGTGCCCGTGCCCGTGACGTCACCCTGGTAGGAGTAGGCGACGTCGGCGCGGCTGAACCCCCGCGCCGGGTAGGTGACGCCGCTGATCTCGACGGTGCGGTCGTCGGTGGTGTAGATCTTCTCCTCGTTCCACGAGGTGACCTGGAATGTGGCTGTGACGGAGTGTGTCCGGGACGTCGATGAGGTGCTCATGGCTCCAGGGTGCGGTTGGGGTGCGGGTGTGGTCTTGTACAAACGCGACATCGGTTCGACACTGGTCGTGATGAGCGAGGACGGAAACGAGGGCTTCACCACGCGGCCCGTGCTGGGCCGCGGGCCACGGGCGATCATCGGACCTGCCGCCGCGATGCCGTTCCGGGTGTCGCGTCTGCGTGCGCCTGCCGATCTCGCTCGCTGGGTCGACTACTTCTGGATCGTGCGCTGGTCCACCGTCGACATTCATGAGCAGCAGGTCATTCCGCAACCCGTGGTGCACGTCGCCGCCGAGGACGGCAGGCTCTGGGTGCATGGTGTGGGGGAGAGCAGATTCTCGCGGACGCTCACCGGCGACGGCCAGGTGTTCGGCATCGCCTTCCGCGCCGGTGGATTTCGGGGATTCCTCGACGGTCCGGTGAGTGCGTGGACCCGATCGGTGCGCACGGTGGCCGACGTGCTCGGCGTCGACGACCGTGAGATCGCACCGCGACTGATCGACCCAGCCGCCGGTGACGACGAGTTGGTGACTCTCGCCGCCCGGTGGCTCGCCGAGCGTGGTCCCGTCGACGACCCGGTGATCGACGAGGTCGCCGCGCTCGCCGAGGCGGCCGAACACGACTCGTCGATCACCCGTGCCGAGCAACTCGCCGCACAGGCGGGCGTGAGTTTGCGGACGCTGCAGCGGCAGTTCGGTGAGTACGTGGGCATCGGACCGAAGTGGGTCATCCAGCGGTTCCGGATACTCGATGTCGCTGCGATCGCCAATGCGGGTGGAGACGTCGACTGGGCCGACACGGCGGTGCGTCTGGGATTCAGCGACCAATCGCATCTCACGCGCGCGTTCAGTCGCATCGTCGGGAGACCCCCGGCCACCTACGTCCGGACCGAACGGACCGGGGGCAGTGAACGGTGAGCGGGTTCGATGAGCGCCGGACGCGCTACTGTCGAGCAGTGCGCTGCCGCCGGAACGGCTTCGGCGGTCCTGGACGGGAGGTATGATGACGGACGACAGCACTACCGGCGAGACCGGAAGAATCAGTGAATTCGGCAGGGACGGATATGTTTTCGATGTGATCGACTCCGGTCGTGTGGGGTCGGGGGAGGTACCGGGCGCCGACATCCCGATCGTGCTGCTGCACGGATTTCCCGAACGCGCCGCGTGCTGGAACCTGGTCACCCCGATCCTGAACGAGCGCGGCTACCGCACTGTCGCCCCTGATCAGCGCGGATACTCCCCGCGGGCGCGTCCGGCCGCCGTCCGTGATTACCGGATCTCCGAGCTCGCCCGCGACGTCATTGCCTTGGCCGACACGCTGGACGCACCGAAAATTCATCTGGTGGGCCATGATTGGGGATCGGGAGTGGCGTGGGCCGTCGCCGCCGACTATCCCGATCGTGTCGCCACGCTGACCGCACTCGCGGTTCCGCATCCGGGGGCCTATCTGCGCGCGATGCCGCGTGGTCAGCTGTTGCGGTCGTGGTACATGGGGGTGTTCCAGATCCCGGGATTCGCGGAATGGGCGCTGAGCAAAGGCATGTCCAACCCGAGGGCGGCACGATTCGGTCCGCCCGGCTTCGCCGAGCAGCTGCAGACCGACATCATCGACTACGGTGCACTGACCGGCGGACTCAACTGGTATCGCGCACTGAAGTACGGCGATCGCGGACTGATGAACCGCAAGGTCACGGTGCCGACCACCCACATCTGGAGCGACGGAGACGTCTACCTGTCCCGGGCCGGCGCCCGCGGTTGCGCCCAGATGGTGGACGCCCCTTACGACTTCATCGTCCTCGAAGGAGTCGACCACTGGATTCCGCAACGCCGCCCGGAACAGGTGGCCGAGGCGATCCTCGCTCGCATCGCCTGAGTCGCCGGCGCCGCGCTGGTGGAACTTGCCTTCAGTGGATGGTCGCGGTTGATATGAATATAACTTCCACCGGAGCGGGTATCCGACCCCGATTTTCGGGGTTTTCGGCCCAATTCGGTGGAAACTGTATCCGCGGTCGCGGCTTGCACCCGCCCGTCGGTTCATGACGTTCGGCCCTTCCGTCCCGATGGCCGTCCCGCCCCGAGAACCGTTGCACCGATGGGTGCTCGGTCCACCGTGACCCGAATCCAGCATCGGCGCCGGTGGTCTCGAGGCTCGCCGCACGCGGCTCGCACCTCGACCAGCGGGGGACGACGATCCCCTCGAATGATGCTGATGTTCTCCCCATCCGACGATCGGACACTCCCCACCCGATGGTCGAGGTGCACGGCGCCGCAGACGCCGGGCCTCGGGACCCGTTGCACCGGATTGTGTGGAAGGAAAGGTGCTTGTGGACAACAGGTTTGGCTGGTGGGCTGGCGGCAGTTGTCTGTCGGTGGGGTGTGGTAGTGGGTATGGCTTTCGCTGTGATCGGGGGGATGATGAGCCGCCAGGCGGAGAGCCGCGAGATCGCTTGTACCGATGCTGGTTTCGGCTCCGCGCTGCTAGCTCCCCTCCGCGACTACGCTCGCCGCAGGACCTCTCCAAGCGACCCCGTGCTGTCGGCGCGTCTGCGTTCCGAGTCCTGTAGCGCTTTCACGCCGAGATGTGCACCGGCGATGATGAGCGACAGGACGGCCATCGGCACCCCGGCGAGGGTGAGCAATCCCCAGAAGAAGGCCCAATTAGCAAGGCCGACAAAGGCTACGACGAGAATCACCGGGACCACCAGCCACGAGACCCAACACCGCATGACGATCGCCGCCACGATCGGGGGCAGGGCGAGCGCCAGACCCAATTGGATCAACGGCCACGGTCCGAGCGCGGAGAAGGCCGTATCCGCGCACGTGGCACCGGGTCGGGTGCCCGTCTCCTCCAGTACACCGCCCTTGCCGCATCCCAGGGACACGAAACCGACCGGCTGATACGCCGCCCAGATCACGAATGCCAGAGCGCCCACGGCGATTACGCACCACAGGCACCGAACCGCGGCCATGGTCGGTCAGCTCCGCCGACGCCGAAGTACCTCGATGAGGAGCAGTAGGACGGCGAGTAGGCCGCCGCCGACGACGACCGGCACACGAACGGGATAGGGGAGCTCCGTGGGGGCGCCGGCGCGCAGCTGCGCGAAAGTGGCTCGCTGAGCATCGGATTCGGCGACGACGTCGACGATCGCCGTGCTGTGGGATTCCGCGGCGCTGTCGGATTCTGCGGATGCAGGCTGCTCGGAAGCCGAGGGGGTGGACGTCACGGCTTCGGTGGTTGGTTCGGCGGCGGCCGGCTCGTCGAAGGGAAGCTCGGGTTCGACAGCGGCACGGGCCGGTGTCGGCTCGGGTGCCGGTTCAGGTGACGGGGGAACCGACTTGGGTGGCGCCTTCTTGGCCGGCGCGGTGCCCGCGCTCGGTGACGGCCGCTTGGTGGGCGGCGCCTTCTTCGCCGGCGCCTTCTTCACTGGGGCTTTCTCGGCGGTGGCCTTCTTCGGGGCGGACTTCTTCGCCGCGGCTTTCTTTGCCGGCGCCTTTTTCGTGGGTGCTTTCTTCGCGGGGGTCTTCGTGGCCGCCGGCTTGTCGTTTGCGGCCTTGTCGTTTGCGGCTTTGTCGGCGGCGGTTTCCTCGGCGTCAGCGGCCTTCGGCGGAGCCTTCTTGGCGGGTGCCTTCTTCGCGGGGCTCTTCTTCGCGACCTTCTTGGCCGGTGTGCTGTGACCGGCCGCGCCGGAACCCGTTTCCGGCTCGCCACTCCCGGCCGTCCGGCCGTCGGACGATGGGTGCGCCTTGTTCGGGTCCGGGTCGGTCATGGTGCGGTCGCTCCCTCGCATGTCGCTGACGTGGCGAAACCAATCCTAGACATGACACACACCGGACACGGACACCCCGGACACAGCACCACGCCGTCTCACGACGCCGTCACCGGCGCCCGACATTGCTCAGGACCGGACGCCGAGCCTCGCGAGGATGTCGGCGTCGATCGCCCCGAGTTCGTCCTCGATCGCGCGG
This sequence comes from Gordonia sp. i37, assembly GCF_002043085.1. Lineage (NCBI taxonomy): Bacteria > Bacillati > Actinomycetota > Actinomycetes > Mycobacteriales > Gordoniaceae > Gordonia > Gordonia sp. i37. The sequence goes on from NZ_MVPX01000016.1 coordinate 4,399, forward strand.
TGCGCGGTGCGACGCTGTCCCGACGCCATCGCCTCGGCGGCGTCCACCGCGATGGCGAGGTTGTCCAGACGCTTGCCGATCGCATCGACGAAGGCCTTGGCATCGGCGGTGGTGTCCTGGGCGGCCACCTTGTCCAGGGAGGTGCGGGCGGTGGCAATCCGTGCGGCGAGGCTCGCACCGTGTCCGGAGAACTGACGCAGCACGTCCGGCGCGACGCCGACCCGTTCGGCCTGCATCGACGAGAACCGACCCCGTGCGGCCACCGCGGCGCGATACACAACCGGCGCGACGATCGGTGCGACGAGCCGTCCGACCGTCAGATAGCGGCGCACGCTCGCCGGGCTGTAGGGCTTGGCGTCAGCGGCAGCCTTCGCCTTCGCGGCCACCGTCTTGGCCTCGGCCTGCGCGACCTTCACCTGCGCCTTGCTCGCCTTGCGGTCGGCCTTGGCGGCCTTCTTCGCAGTCTTCTGCTCGACCTTGAGCTCTTTGCCCCGCAGCTTGTGCTCGGCCTTGCGGCGTTCCTTGGCGGCCTTGCGACGATCCTTGGATTCGAACTTGGCCTCGAGCTTCGCCTTGGCCTTGAGTGCTTTGGCCTCGGCCCGCCGTTCGGCACGGCTTCTACCGTCGGACGAGAACACACCCATCGGGGCACCTTTCGCTGGGACTGCCGAGTCTTTGTCCACCTGTACGAGTCCATCTACACGATCGCGACATGACGCGCGCGACCGCGATGGTGAACCCACCGACACAAGCATTACATAGGCTCGGAAACAGACTGTGACGGGCGATACCGCACAACCGGGGACTGCAGGAGGTGACGACGACGGTGGTGAGCCTGCTGCACGCCCGGGACCTCGCCGGGTGCGAGCATCGCCTCGCCCTGGATTCCGCGCACCCCGAGATGACCCGAGACCGTCCGCAGACACCCGAGGCCGCGCGTCGCACCGAGGCTGCGGCGTTGCATCGGGATCGTGTCCGCGACCTGCTGCGGGCCATCCACAGCGACCAGGAGCCGAACACGTTCGTCACCGTCGGCCCGGGTTCGTCGGCACAGCGGGCGGCGCGGACGTTGCAGGCATGCGACGAGGGTGCGCACTGGATCTGGAATGCGACGCTGCCGATCGACCCCGACCATGGTCGTCGGGGACATTCGGAACTTCTCGTCCGCGTCGACGACGGCTATTTCCCGATCATCGTGGTGAATCATCGGGCGTCGTATCCGGCCAAGCCGCGACGCGGTGCGCCCGCCGAGGGCACGACGGCGCTGCTGACCAGCCCGCTGTGGGGCTGGCTGCCGACCCCCGACCCACACCGCACCATCCGCAACCACCGTCGTGACCAGCTGCGGCTGGCCCATCTGACCCAGATGCTGCTCGACGAGGGGCTGGCCCCGACGCGTGACGAGCCGGACCTGTGCGCAGGGGTGATCGGCCTGGACATCGATTGCATCGTCGTGCACCGCATCGGAACGACGCTGCCCGACTACCGGTCGGTGTTCGAGCGGCGACAGGCCATCGCCGCGGGGTCGGTGCTGACCCCACCGCGCCGGGTCTCCGAGTGCCGCAGCTGCCCGTGGTGGGAGAAATGTGGTCCCGAACTCGAGGCGCGCCGCGACATCAGCCTCGTGGTCTCCTCGGGGCAGGCCGACACCTTGACCGAGGCGGGAATCCGGACCGTCGACCAGCTCGCCCGGTACGAGGGGCCGGCGCCGCAGTCGTGGCCGTCGAACGTGGCCTTCGACGACGCCGTGGTCAACGCGATCGCCTGGCTCACCGACGTGCCCCTGGTGCGCCGGGTCGAGCGACCCCTGGTGCAGCGGGCCGACGTGGAGGTCGACGTCGACATGGAGAGCTACGGCGAGGACGGCGCCTATCTGTGGGGCACGCTGCTCACCGACAACGTCGACCGCGACCGGCCGGTGCGCTATCGCCCGTTCGTCACCTGGCATCCGCTGCCGACTGCCGACGAGGCGCGCTCGTTTGCCGAGTTCTGGGCGTGGTTGAACGCCGAACGGCAGGCCGCGCACGAGAGCGGGAAAACCTTTGCCGCCTACTGCTATTCGCAGCAGGCCGAGAACCGGTGGTTGCTCTCCTCGGCCGATCGGTTCGCCGGCGCACCGGGCATCCCCACCCGCGCCGAGATCCAGGCGTTCATCGATTCGTCCGAGTGGGTCGACATCTATGAGGCGGTGAGCGCGAATTTCGTGTGCCCGCAGGGCAAAGGCTTGAAGAAGGTCGCTCCCGTCGCCGGTTTCACCTGGCGCGACGACGAGGCCGGCGGCGCCGCGTCGATGGATTGGTACAAGGCGGCTGTCGCGCTGGGCAACACCGAACTCGATCTCTCCCAACGTGATCGGCTGTTGGCCTACAACGAGGACGACGTGCTCGCCACCAAGGTGTTGCGGGAATGGATGGACGGCGACTGGACCGATCCCGGCCTCGCTCGGCGCGTCCCCTATCAAGAAGAGCTGCTGACGCTGCGTCGACGGTCAGAGGCGCGTCGAACGCAGGGCGTCGAGGAACGGCCCGGTGCCGACAAGCGCGACGGCGCCGAGCAGTAGCAACAGGCCTGGCGAGATATCGCGGAAGAAGCCGCCGACGCCGGCGAGGGTCACTTTTGGTTCCGCGGCGGGTGCCGCCTGCGGAGCCGTCGAGACCGGCCGTGGTGTGGTGGCGCGCGGCGCGGGTGCGGCCGGCGCCGGAGAAGCCGCCGGGGCGGAATTCGGTGTCGATCGGCCGGTGTGCGGAGCGGATGTCCCGGGAACCGCTCCCGCACCACCCGCACCTGCGGCAGG
>NZ_MVPX01000160.1:0-24993 GCF_002043085.1 Gordonia sp. i37
GCAAGTGGTGAAGTGACTCAGGCCGGCACACCCGGCGCCGCGCAGGGCGGCAACGTCAAGCTGTCGCCGACCACCGCGCTCCCGATGGGAACGGTGATCACCAACAGCGGTCGCGTCTCGGCGACCCGGTTTCCCGGCCAGGCACCGAGCACCCCGCCGTTCTCGCAGCGGGATCTGATCGATCTCGACGACGCACTCAAGGCTGCCAGCGAGAAGGCCCTCGTGCGTTTCTCGGTCTACATCGGTGAACTCGGTGAGGACGCCGTCGCCGACGCGCGCGCGGTCCTCGCACAGGCTCCCGAGCCTGCCAACGGCGCGCTGATCGCCGTGTCGCCCAACACCCACGACGTCGTTGTCGTCTCCGGTGCGCGGGTGGCCGACCGGGTCAACGATCGGGTCGCCCAACTCGGTGTGACCGCCGCGATCGGCAGCTTCCGGTCCGGTCAGCTCATCGACGGGCTGATCGCCGCACTGCACGTCGTCGCGACCGCTGCCGCACCTTCCTGATCACCGGATCTCGTTTCTTCGCGCCGATGCGGGGCTCTCCACCGAGAGCCCCGCATCGGCGTTTCGGTGGGTGCCCGGCCGAGCGTGCACGCCCGCAGGGCCCCTTACAACCGACCACTGCGTGCAGATGCCGGCGCCGGTCACTCCTGGTGGGAGTGACCGGCGCCGGCGTCTCTTGGCACCCGATGATGTGCCAATCGGCGTTCAGCGTGCGGCGAGTTCCTTTTCCGTGACGATCGTGTCGTCGTGGGTGCGTGGCCGGTCGAGCGGTTCCTCGTCGACCATGTCCTGTTCGTTGAACGGGTCGCGGCCGGCGAGAACCTCCTCGACACGCGCTTTGTCGACGGTTCCGGTCCACGAGCCGACGAGCATAGTGGCCACGGCGTTACCGGAGAAGTTGGTGACCGCACGCGCCTCCGACATGAAGCGGTCGATCCCGACGATGAGGCCGACGCCGTCGAGCATCTCCGGTCGGTGGGCCTGCAGCCCGCCGGCGAGCGTGGCCAGGCCGGCGCCGCTGACGCCGGCGGCGCCCTTGGAGGCGATGATCATGAATGCCAGGAGACCGATCTGCTCCGGGATCGACAGCGGATCACCCATGGCGTCGGCGATGAACAGCGAGGCCATGGTCAGGTAGATCGCGGTGCCGTCGAGATTGAACGAGTAGCCGGTCGGCACGACGACTCCGACGGTCGTCTTCTCGACACCGAGGTGTTCCATCTTGGCGATCAGCCGGGGCAGCGCGGACTCCGACGACGAGGTCGCGAAGATCAGGATGTACTCGCGGGCCAGGTACCGGACCAGCTTGAAGATCGACACCCCGGCGGAGGTCTTGAGCAGCACTCCCAGCACACCGAACACGAACACCAGGCAGGTCAGGTAGAACGCGACCATGAGCACCAGTAGCTGGCCCACCGCAGCCCAGCCGGTCTGGCCGACGACGTTGGCGATCGCACCGAAGGCGCCGATCGGGGCGACCCACAGGATCATGGTGAGGACCTTGAAGACCAGCTTCTGGAAGTAGGCCACCGCGTTGAGGATGGGTTCGCCCGTGCGCCCCATGGCCTGGATGGCGAAGCCGACGAGCAACGCCACGAACAGGGCCTGCAGCACGCTGCCCTCGGTGAGCGACGACAGCAGCGAGGTGGGGATGATGCCCTCGATGAACTCCATCGTTCCGCCCGATTCGTGCGCCTTCTCCGCCAGCGCGGCGCCCTGACCGGCCACCGCAGAGATGTTGAGACCGGTGCCGGGCTTGATGAGGTTGCCCACGACCAGGCCGATGGCCAGGGCGACGGTCGACATCACGAGGAAGTAGACGAAGGCCAGGCCGCCGACCTTGCCGACGGTGGCGGCCTTGCGGACCGATCCGATGCCCAGGACGATGGTGCAGAAGATCACCGGCGCGATCATCATCTTGATGAGGGCGACGAACATCGTGCCCAGCACGCCGATGTCCTTGCCCACTTCCGGCCAGATCAACCCGACGGCCACGCCGGCGACCACCGCGATGATCACCGAGATGTAGAGCCAATGGGTGCGGTCCCGCTTCTTGCGCGGGGTGGCCGGGAAATCGGCGGTGCCCGCCGTGTTCGACCTGATGTTCATCAGTGAGTCCTTTCTCGTCCCGCCCTCGCGTACGGCGATGGGAGGTGCTGACTGAGAATTCTTCGGCGTCACGGTGACCCCGGTCACCATTGAGTTCATTTCGTTCAGTGGCGTGGACCACCTCGATCGGGCAGTGTGAGTGCGCCGGTCCGGCACGATGTGTCAGGTTGGGGCCGGTGGTGGAGAACGAGGAGGCGCACGGGTGAGGGCACGGTTGCTGCCGCGGTCGCTGGCCGGGCAGGCGGTCGCATTGCAGGTCGCGGTGGTCATCGCGATCGTCGTGGTGGGCAGCCTGCTCGCGGTCGTCGATGCCCGTGCCGACGCGAATCGTGCGGCGCGGGAGCAGGTGACCGCGGTGGCGGTGAGTATCGCCGACGCCCCGTCGACCGCCGCGGCGATCACCTCACCGGACCCGACGACGCAACTGCAGCCGGTCACCGAACACATCCGGCAGGCCACCGGCATCGCGTTCATCACCATCATGAACACCCACGGCATCCGCTACACCCACACCGATCCCCGGTTCATCGGCGGCCACTACCTGGGCACCATCGAACCGGCGCTGCGGGGGCAGACGTTCACCGAGATCTACACCGGCACACTCGGTCCGTCGGTCCGCACCATCGCTCCGGTCCGCGCCGGCGACGGCACCATCGTCGGCGCGGTGGCCGCGGGCATCACCCAGTCGACGTTGACCGAGGACTGGGTGTCACAACTGCCGCTCATCGGCGCCATCGGCGGCGTCGCCCTGGTGATCGCGTTGGTCGGCTTGTGGGCGATCCGTCGGCGTCTGCTCCGTCATACCGGTGGGCTCACGCCGACGGAGTTGCGGGTGATGTACGACCATCACGATGCGGTCCTGCACGCGGTTCGTGAGGGACTCGTCGTCGTCGATTCGTCGCGCCCGGTACTCGTCAACGACGAGGCGCGCCGCCTGCTGGGAACCGATGAGCCGCTTCATATCCCGGAGTTCATGACGTCGGGCACCGAACCGTTGCGTGACGTTCTCGTCGCCGAGGGAGGGCGAGTACTGATGGTGAATCGGTCACCGGTGCCCGGTCGGGATGCCGCGGTGATCACCATCCGCGACCGCACCGAGGTGGCCGAGGCGATGGGTGAACTCGACTCGATGACACGCTTCGCCGAGGCGCTGCGGTCGCAGGCGCATGAGTCGGCGAACCGCCTGCACACGATCGTGGCGTTGATCGAGATGGGACGGTCGGGCGACGCCGTGCGCATGGCCACCGAGAATCTCGAACTCTCCCAGAAACTCGTCGACCGGGTCGGCGACGCGGTGGTCGAGCCGACGCTGGCGGCATTGTTGCTCGGTAAGACGGCACAGGCCGCCGAACGCGGTGTCGAACTGACACTCACCGAGGACTCGATGGTCGATGACCATGCGACGCAGATCCTTTCGGCCGGCGAGATGATCACCGTGGTGGGCAATCTGATCGACAACGCGCTCGACGCCGTCGACCCGGATGATCCCTGGGTCGAGGTGACCGTCATCGGCGACGCTGCCCACGTACACGTGGTGGTCGCCGATTCCGGACCCGGCATGACTCCCGACGAGTTCGCTCGAGCGCGACGCCGCGGTTACTCGACGAAAGCCGGTGGTGACACGGCCGGACGCGGACTCGGTCTCGCGTTGGTCGCCCAGGTCGTGCACCTGCACGGCGGTACGATCCGAGCGGAGAACACCTACGGTTCGGTGGTCGGCGTCGAGATCACGGCCGGCGCGCAGGCGTCGACACCGACCGAACCGGACGCCGGGAGGCTCAGATGATGCGAGCAGAGGCGAGATGATCCGGGTACTCGTCGTCGAGGACGACCAGGTGATCGCCGCCGCACACGTCGACTTCCTTTCCCGGATCGGTGGATTCGACGTAGTCGCCCATGCGGCCACCGCGCAGGAGGCGCTGCGCCGGGCCACCGCGGCCGCCGACGGCGCCCACCCCGTCGACCTCGTCCTGCTCGACCTCGGCCTGCCCGACGCGAGCGGCATCTCGCTGGCCTCGGCACTGTCGGGCATCGTCCCGTCCCCCGACATCATCGCGATCACCGCGCAACGAGACCTGGACTCGGTTCGTAGCGCGATGGCCCACGGTGTGCTGCTCTATCTCATCAAGCCGTTCACCTTCGCGGCATTCGGTGAGAAGATCCGGCAGTATCTGAGCTATCGCGAGGCGCTGACCGGTGGGGGAGACGCGGTGAGTCAACGCGACATCGATCGTGCGTTGGCGAATCTGCGCACCGCCGACACCCGGCGTACCGCCGCGAAGGGGCGCTCCCCGGACACCGAGGACGCCGTCGGACGTGCCATCCGCGACAGCACCGACGGTCTGACCGCCTCGGAGGTCGCCGGCGCGATCGGTAGCTCCCGGGTGACGGCCTGGCGCTACCTCGAGCGCCTCGCCGACGACGGTACGGTCGACCGGGTCACCGAGTACGGCAACACCGGTCGACCGCAGATCCGCTACGTGTGGCGGGCACGCTGAGCGGTCGGCCGCCGGCCACGGCGGTCAGCGAGTGGCGTCGAACGCCCGAGCGCGCAGTGAACGTTCCACTCCCGCACGGCCTTCGACGATGAGGCGCTTGAGCGCGGCGGGATGGTCGGCGGCCAGGAACTCATCGGCGGCGGCGAGACCGGCCTCACTGATCTCCCACGACGGGTAGAGCCCGACCACCACCGTCTGGGCGACCTCGCTCGAACGCCGCGACCACACACCGGGCACGGCGTCGAAGAACTTCGCGACGTACTCGCCCAGCAGCGCACCCTGACCGGGTCGGGCGAAGCCGGCGACGACCGATCGGGTGAAGATGTTCGAGGCCGAATCGTCGTCGACGGCCTGGGCCCAGGCGTCGGCTTTCGCCTGCGCGAGCGGGCGGGCGGCACGGGCCGTTGCGGCCTGCCGGGCACCGGCGGCGGTGTTGTCGCGCTCGGCCTCGGCATCGATGACCGGGGTCGAGTCGGGGTCGGTGTCGATGGCGCCCGCGGTGGCCAGCGCGATCACCAGCCGCCACCGCAGATCGGTGTCGACGGTGAGCCCGGACAGTCCGTGCGACGCTGGGTCGTCACCATCGAGCAGACCTTTGGCCACGCCGACCTGACCCTCGTCGAGGGCACCGGCCAACAGGGTGTTGACGAAGGCCAACTGGTGATCCGAGCCGGGCTCGGCGGCGCGGGCGAGTTCCAGCAGCCGCGCCGAGAAACTCCGACGCCCGGTCTGCTCGGCCCACGTGGGGTCGGCGTAGGACTCGATGGCGGTGGTGGCCTGCAACAGGACTCGCTGGACCACCCCGATCTCGGTTTCGGCGACGATCCCGCGCTCGACCAACTCGACGAAGTCGCGGGCGGCCATCTCGGCCTGACGGGTCATCTCCCACGCCGCCGACCACACCAGGGTGCGCGGCATCGAATCGCTGATGTCGCCGATCCGGGTGGTCGCGGTCGACAACGAATCCGGGTCGAGCCGCACCGAGGCGTAGGTGAGGTCGTCGTCGTTGATCAGGATCAGCTTGCCGCGGTGGACGCCGAGCAGATCGGCGACGTCGGTGCGTTCGCCCTCGACGTCGAGTTCGATGCTGTGCGTACGGGTCAACGCGCCCGAGTCGCCGTCGTCATAGATGCCGACCCGCAGCCGGTGCACCCTCGTCGCGCCCACCGCCGACGAATTGTCCGCGCCACCCGCGCCCGGGACCGCACCGTCCTGCACGATCGTGAACCGGGTGAAAGCGCCCGAGTCGTCGAGCTCGAAGTCCGGGCGCAACACGTTGATGCCGGTGGTCTTGAGCCACTGCCCACCCCAGTCGGACAAATCGCGGCCCGACGATTTCTCCAGTGCGGCAAGGAGATCGGAGAAGGTTGCGTTGCCGAAGCGGTGCGCGGAGAAGTAGTCGCGCAGACCGGCGAGGAAGTCCTCGAGTCCGACGTAGGCGACGAGCTGTTTGAGTACCGACGCGCCCTTGGCGTAGGTGATGCCGTCGAAGTTCACCTCGACCGCGGCGATGTCGGGGATGTCGGCGGCCACCGGATGCGTTGAGGGCAACTGGTCCTGACGGTAGGCCCACGACTTCTCGACGTTGGCGAAGGTGGTCCAGGCGCTGGTGTACTCGGTTGCCTCCGCCTGGCACAGCACCGAGGCGAAGGTGGCGAAGGATTCGTTGAGCCACAGGTCATCCCACCATTTCATGGTGACGAGGTCGCCGAACCACATGTGGGCCATCTCGTGCAGGACGGTCTCGGCCCGCCGCTCGTAGAGATAGTTGGTGACGCGGGAGCGGAAGACGTAGTCCTCCAGGAAGGTCACCGCCCCGGCATTCTCCATGGCGCCCGCGTTGAACTCCGGAACGAAGAGCTGGTCGTACTTGCCGAAGGCGTAGGGGATACCGAAGTTCTTGTGGTAGAAGGCGAATCCCTGCTTGGTCTCGGTGAACAACCGGTCGGCGTCCATGAACTCCGCCAGTGAGGCCCGGCAATAGATCCCCAGGGGGATGGTGCCGTGCTCGTCGGTGTAGGAATCGGTCCATTCGGCGTAGGGTCCGGCGATCAGGGCCACGAGGTAGGTGCTCATCGTCGGCGTCTCCCGGAAGCGGTGCACTCCGGGTTCGGCGGCGGCGGTGGCGACCTCGGGCGCGTTGGAGATCACCTTCCAGTCGGTGGGTGCGGTGACCGTCAGCGTGTAGGTGGCCTTCAGGTCGGGCTGATCGAAACATGCGAACATCCGCTTGGCATCGGCGGTTTCGAACTGCGAGTACAGGTACACCGAGTCGTCGGTGGGGTCGACGAAGCGGTGGAGCCCCTCGCCGGTGTTCGAGTATGCGCAGTCGGCCACCACGGTCAGGGTGTTCTCGGCGGCCAGCCCGGGCAACTCGATGCCGACGGACTCGTCGAAGCCGGTGACGTCGAGTTCGGTGCCGTTGAGCGTCGCCGAGCGCAGGGTCGGCGCAACGAGATCGATGACGGTCGATGCGCCCTGAGTGGCGGTGAAAGTCACCGTCGTGGTGGAGGCGAAGGTGGTGGCGCCCGGCGCGCCGTTGCCGTCGGTGAGATCGAGGTCGATGGCGTAGTGGGACACGTCGACGGTGGCGGCGCGCTCGCGGGCCTGATCACGGGTGAGATTCGGGGCAGTCACAGCGGCCAGCTTAGTGCTCGGCGGCGATCGGGGGTGCCGACGCGACGCCGGGGGAGCAGGATCGGATGGAATGGGCTCGGCCGCGCGCGGGTTGAGTGGGCCGAGTTCGCCGCGCACCCGGTGTGAGCAGAAGGGTGTCCGGGAATCGTCGAGAAGAAGGGAAGACGTATGTCGAAGGATCGTGTGGATTTCTGGTTCGACCCGCTGTGCCCATGGTGCTGGATCACCTCGCGGTGGATCCTCGAGGTCGAGAAGGTGCGCGACATCGAAGTCAATTTCCACATCATGAGCCTGGCCGTGCTCAACGAGGGGCGCGACATCCCCGACAGCTACCGCGAGGGCCTCAAACAGGCATGGAAGCCGGTCCGCGTGATCGCCGCAGCGGCCGCGGCGAAGGGTGAGTCGATTCTCGCCCCCCTCTACACCGCGATGGGTACCCGTATCCACAACGGACAGAACAAGGATTTCGACGTGGTGATCGCCGAGTCGCTCGCCGAACTCGATCTCGATCCGACGCTGGCCGAAGCCGCCGACTCCACCGAGTTCGACGAGGCGATTCGGGAGAGCCATCACCGCGGGATGGACAAGGTCGGCGACGACGTCGGCACGCCGACCATCCACATCAATGATGTGGCCTTCTTCGGTCCCGTGCTCTCGCGCATCCCGCGCGGGGAGACCGCGGGCACGGTGTGGGACGGTGCGGTGGCACTGGCGTCCTACCCACACTTCTTCGAGCTCAAGCGCTCTCGCAACGAGGACCCCGAATTCGACTGACCGCCCCTGAGTGTACTCCGCCCCGACGACTCTCCTCCGGTCGCCGGGGCGGAGTCGTCCGGGGGTAACCCCATGGTCTCGGGGGGTGACGATCACTGTCGGGTCGTCACCCGGCACCGGAATCGCGGGTGGGCGGGATCTATAGTGAGGCGCATGCGCGTATACGTGGGTGGAGATCATGCCGGCTTCGAACTCAAGGCGGCCATCGCCGAGCATCTGCGGTCCAACGGTCATGAGGTGATCGACTGCGGGGCACACGTCTACGACGCCGCCGATGATTACCCGGCATTCTGCATCGCCGCAGCGGAGAAGGTGGTGGCCGATCCGGGCAGCCTCGGAATCGTGCTCGGCGGCAGTGGAAACGGCGAACAGATCGCCGCGAACAAGGTGCCCGGTGCGCGGTGCGCCCTGGCGTGGAGCGTCGAGACGGCCCAGCTCGCTCGCCAGCACAACAATGCGCAGTTGATGGGGATCGGTGGACGGATGCACACCACCGAGGAGGCGCTGGCGATCGTCGACGCCTTCTTGGCGGCGAAGTGGTCGGAGGAACCGCGTCACCAGCGTCGCATCGACATCCTCTCGGAGTTCGAGAAGACCGGTGTGGCGCCGGCCGTCCCCGAGTCCTGAGGGCAGCGCACTCGGTGACGGTGGCGACATCGGCGAGTTCGGCGACGGTGGTCGTCGATGCCTGAGGGGCATACCCTGCATCGCCTCGCCCGGCGTCAACAGAAGCTCTTCGGTGGGCAGCGGGTGCGGGTGTCGAGCCCGCAGGGGCGTTTTGCCGAGGGCGCCGCGGTGGTCGACGGCATGGAGTTCCATCGCGCGCAGGCGTGGGGTAAGCACCTCATACAGCGCTACCGCGACGGCAAGCGGACCCAACTGCTGCACGTCCACCTCGGGCTCTACGGCTCGTTCTCCGAACTCGCGCTGCCGATGGGGGAGCCCGTCGGACAGGTCCGGATGCGGATCGCCGGAGACGAGGTGGGCACCGACCTGCGCGGGCCGACCGCCTGCGAGTTGTACACGCCTGCCGACCTCGAGGACCTCGTCGCGCGGCTCGGCCCGGACCCACTACGGTCCGACGCCGACCCGGAGCGTGCGTGGCAGGCGATCCACCGGTCGTCACGACCGATCGGCGCCCTGCTGATGGATCAGAAGGTGATGGCCGGCGTGGGTAACGTCTATCGTGCCGAGGTCCTTTTTCGTGCACGTCTCGACCCGATGCGGGCCGGGCGCACCGTCGATCGGGAGGCCTTCGACGACATGTGGGCCGACCTCGTCGCCCTCATGCGAATCGGTGTGCGGCGCGGGCGAATTCACGTGATTCGGCCGGAAGACGATCACGGGCCGGGGTCGTACGCACCGGATCGGCCACGCACCTATGTGTACCGGCGCACCGGAGAACCCTGTCGGATCTGCCGAACCCCGATCGCGACCACCGAACTCGTGGGCCGAAACCTGTACTGGTGTCCCCACTGTCAGCGGTGACGGCCATACCAGTGGCTGCGTCAGCATGGGAAGTGCTTGAGGGTCAGCGACTTTCGTGACGCTGCGCCATGACGAGCAGCTCGTCGCGCTGGGCTCCGGACGACATCAGGGCGATGCGCTCGTAGAGCCGACGGTGGTTGTGGCCGGAGGGGAGGAAACGTTCACGCAGACGTGCGAACGACATGGGTACCGCTTCTTTCGTACTTCTCGGGGATGGTGATCGTCGACGGTTCGCGACCGTATTCGACCTCGTCCATTGTTCGCGTTACGAATGTGTTACGCAACCGGAATCCAGGTGATCCTGGGCACCCTCGGCACGTCGGTGACCAGGCATCACAGCGCGATGGTCCAACTCTCATCCGGCCCTCAGCCGACTGTCCGGCCCCTCTCATCGACCATCGCGACGATGGAGTCATGACAGCCCACACCGACCCGGTGCACGCGGTGACGGTTCTGGTGGTCGGCGGAACCGGAGAGTCCTACGACGGTGACATGCGCACCGAGGTCACCGGACTGCTCTCCGGCGTCACCGATGTCCTCGACGACCGGTTCGACACCCGCTGGGTGGGCTACCCGGCGAGTTACGGTCCGGCACCTCATCTTTCGGGTATCAGCTACGCCGACAGCGTCGCCGCCGGGCAACGCGCACTGGCCGCGGCGCTGCACGCGGTCGTCGGACCGGTGATGATCATCGGCTATTCACAGGGCGCGGTGGTGATCCGACGCCTGCTGGCCGATCTCGACGCACGTGCCGACATGCGCGCGCTGAGCCGTGTCGTGGCGGTCGGATTCGTCGCCGACCCCCATCAGCCGCCCGGCGTCGTTGCGGGATGCGACGGGTGGGGAGTGGCCGGGCCGGGTCCGGCGATCCCCGAGCGCATCCCGGTCTGGTGGGTCGGCGCCCCCGAGGACATGATCTGCAACGCCTCGCGGGATTCGTTCGTCCGCGATATCGCCGATCTCACCGACACCCTCACCTTCGCCGCCCCCCGACGCTGGCTGTCACAGACGTGGAAAGTGTTGCGCAGCAACTCCTTCCAGAATGCGCGGGCAACCTCGGTGCGACCGGCGCAGTGGTTGCGCGACGTCGAACGGCTGGGTTCGGCATGGCGGGAGGTTCGCGGCTACCTGCCCGGTGTGATCGCCTGGCGCGGCATGGTCATCCGCAATCGGGCGGGCGGCAGACACACCGCTTACCACGACGAGCCGTACCGCCGGGACTCGGTGACCGATCCGCTGACCACCGGCTGTGAGGCGCTGGCCCAATGGATGCAGGTGCAGGCCACCTTCACCATGGGCCCGGCCGACCTGGCGGCCTGAGGACTCCCGCTCGAGTCGTGGGATCTGTCGACCTGGGTGACACTTGTCCGGGCGGTACCGATCACCTGCGGTGATCGATACACCGCCGAGCCACGGACACATCGAGCGAAGGATCCACGGTGGATCATTACGACATCGTCGTCATCGGGTCAGGACCGGCAGGTCAGAAAGCGGCGATTGCGGCGGCCAAACTCGGCAAACGCGCCGCGATCGTCGAACGCAAACACATGATGGGCGGCGTGTGCATCAACACCGGCACCATCCCATCGAAAACCCTCCGAGAGGCCGTGCTCTATCTGACCGGCCTGAACCAGCGAGAGCTCTACGGACAGTCGTACCGACTCAAGACCGACATCACCGTGGCCGACCTCACCGCGCGGACGATGCACGTCGTCGGCAAGGAGATCGACGTCATCCAGAGTCAGTTGGCCCGCAACGGCGTTGTGACGCTCATCGGCAGCGCGACCTTCACCGGCCCGCACGAGATCGCGATCGAGGACGCCACCGGAGACCTCAAACACGTATCCGCCGACCACTTCGTCGTCGCGGTCGGCACCCGCCCGGCGCGCCCGTCGTCGGTCGACTTCGACGGGGAGACCGTCGTCGACTCCGATCAGATCCTCGAACTCGACCGCGTTCCGGGATCGATGGTGGTGGTCGGCGCCGGGGTGATCGGCATCGAGTACGCGTCGATGTTCGCGGCGCTGGGCACCAAGGTCACCGTCATCGAGCAGCGGCCGGCGATGCTCGATTTCTGTGACCGGGAGATCGTCGAGGCCCTGCAGTATCAGCTCCGGGAACGTGGCGTCACCTTCCGTTTCGGCGAGCACGTGCGCACCGTCGAGACCCACCCCTCGGGAACCCTGACCATCCTGGAATCGGGAAAGCAGATCCCCGCCGACACCGTTCTGTATTCCGCAGGGCGTCAAGGTGTTTCCGATGAGCTCGCGGTCGAGGCCGCGGGGCTCACCGCCGACAACCGTGGGCGGCTGAAGGTCGACGAGCATTTCCGCACCGAGGTCGAGCACATCTATGCGGTCGGCGACATCATCGGATTCCCGGCGCTGGCGGCCACCTCGATGGAGCAGGGACGCCGCGCGGCATATCACGCCTTCGGCGAGCCGGTCGGACACACCCCGACCGACCTGCAACCCATCGGGATCTACGCGATCCCCGAGATCAGCTTCGTCGGCCGGACCGAGGATCAACTGACCACCGACAACATCCCGTTCGAGGTGGGTGTGGCCCGGTATCGCGAGCTCGCGCGCGGAGCGATCATGGGGGACTCCTACGGATTGCTCAAGCTTCTCGTGCACGCCGAGGACCGCACGCTGCTCGGCGTCCATGCCTTCGGGTCGAACGCTGCCGAACTGGTCCACATCGGCCAGACCGTGATGGGTCTCGGCGGCACCGTCGACTACCTGGTCGACGCGGTGTTCAACTACCCGACGCTGGCCGAGGGGTACAAGGTGGCCGCACTCGATGCGTCGAACAAGATGCGGGCGATCGCGCGGGTGCGCGCGGAGGGGCGATCGCTGGATCTCGATGTGTCGGCGCCGGTGGCCTGACCGGATCGGTGCCCTGAGTCGATCAAGCCCCTGACGACGACGAAGGGCCGGCCCAGGTTGGGCCGGCCCTTCGTCGGTACGAGGAGGGTGGGGATCAGTCGCCGGTGTACTGGCCGCCGACGGTGCCGCGAACGACGATCGGGGTGCCGCGACCGATGGTGTCGTAGACCCACTTGCCGTTCTCGGTGCTCACGTTGATGCAACCGTGGCTCACATTGCTGTGACCCTGCTGCTCGACCGACCACGGAGCGGCGTGAATGAAGATGCCGTCCCAGGACATGCGGGTCGCGTACTCGACGTAGGTGCGGTACCCACCGGGCGAATCGACGGGAACACCGTAGGTGGAGGAGTCCATGTACATGTCACGGTACTTCTCCTTGGTGTGGTACACGCCGTTCGGAGTCGGGTGGGCATCGGAGCCCATCGAGATCGGCATCGACTTGACGAAGGTGCCGTCCTTCCACCAGTAGATGGTGTGCGTCGAATCCTGGGCGAGGGCAACCCAACCGGTCGGGGTCGAGACGTTCGGCTCCGCGGGCACTCCGGGGGTTTCCGGGGTGGTGGACGTCGGAGGCGGCGTGGTCGTCGACGGCGGTGCGGCCGGCGGGGTCGGCAGACCCGGGATCGACGGGATCTCGACCGGCGGTAGTCCGGGGATGACCGTGACGGGGGCGGCCTGCGCCATGCCCGGCAGCGCAAGGGCCACAGCGATCACGCCGAGGACGATGGCCACGAGGCGGCTCATGCCGCGACGACGGCGAGGTGAGTTTGTGGTGTTCAGCACGGAAGTGGAAACCTTTGCTTGTGGGACATCCGGGCGCACCCCCGGGGCGCAGGCACCATCGTTACACAACTGTTGCCATGGGGCCAAAGGACATTGGGCGATCAGGCTACGTCACCGTCGTGTAGTCGCGATGCGGCATCTGGAAACCGGAGGTGAGGGCGCCGGAAACGGAGGGTGTGATTGCAGTCACATCAACCGGAGCGTGTCCCCACCTCGTGCGACCTCAGCAGGTGCTGGGAGCCGGCAATCCGGCGAACCGGTCACCGAGATAGTCGAACGCGGGGAGCAGTCCGATCACCGCCGCCGACATGTGATCGGGCGACGGCGTGGAGAAGTGCTGCACACGAGTCCCGGCCCGGCAGTATCGCCGCATCGTCTGATCGATCGAGGCCACCGGGATCAATACGTCGGTCGGACTGTGCCACTCGAAGATCGGGGTCTTGGCCACACCCGGATAGAAGGCGAGGCTGTTGTCCTGGACGACGCGTCGTGCAGTCGGGTCCTCGAAGATCTGCTCACCGCCCACCGAGACCTGCTTGGCCGAGTGACCCGCGCCGAGGCGCAGGATGTCGTTGGTGCACGCGTTGCGCATCTCGGAGTACATCTGCTTCCCGAGTGGTGAAAGGAATTTCATCATCGGGATCTGCTGCGGATACTCGCGGGACAGGCCGATCGCCGCAGCGAAGGCCAGGCCGAAGGCGGGATGCGGATTGTTGTACCCCAAGCCCTCGGCCATCTTGATCAGATCCATCGGGACACCGCCGTACGCTGCGCCGACGATGTTCAGCTCCGGCGCGTAGGTCGGCGCCAGCGCAGCGGCCCACGCGGTTGCCATGCCGCCGCCGGAGTAGCCCGCCATCGCGACCTTGCTCCTGGCGACCTGGGCGGGGGCGAAGCGTTGGACGGCGCGGGTGGCGTCGAGGGCGATCTGGCCGCCCAGCCGCGCAGCCCCGTAGGCGCTGCGCGGGCCCAGATGATCGGGGATCGAGACCGTCCACCCGCGTTGAAGGGCGCCGTTGAGGCCCGGTGCCTCTCGGATGGTCAGGTTCGGGTCGGTGGTCCAGAGGGCCTGCGACGGCGCGCATTCGAGTCCCACCGCGTTGATGATGTGCTGAAACGACAACAGTGGTCCGTTGACCTGCTTGTGGATCGGGACCAGCAGGGTGGTGACCGCGGCGATCGGCTTGCCCTGGCTGTCGGACGACCGGAACTTCAACTGATAGGTCCGTACGTCGAAGAAGCCGGGCGGAGTGGTCCGCGGGCGCACCGCGAGAATGTCGCCGTCGCGATGAGTGGCGATGTCGGCGGGCTGGGAATAGAAGGAGTCGGGCAACGCGGTGGGGAGCGCGACGTCGTCGGCGTGGGCGGGGCCGACGCCGAGCCAACCACTCGACACCGTCGCGGTGGTCACGGTGGCCGCCACGGCTGCGAGGGCCAGACGGCGTACCCGTGCGGGCGGGGTCTCACCGGTGCGCGGCACGCTCGATCGGCGAGATCCGAACAGTGGGTTGGGGAGAGTGGCCGCACGCGCGCGACCACCACCGAGAGAGAAGAGCACGAATCCCCCATCGAGGTCCTGGTACGAAGACCTGTGGCGCCGACGGCCACACCGGTCATGTCCCCCGACAGGATTCACAATGTGAATGGGGTGGCATGCGGTGTCAACTGGAACGAATGACCAGGTGTGACGGGGGTTACCCGCGAGTTCGCGGGCGGTTGCTCAGGCGGGCTGGAGATGTTCTGTGTGCAGGTGACGGGCCGGCTCGGAGCAGGCTTCGTCACGGCACACGAGCATGGTGTCGACCCGCCGATTTCCGCCGGTGGTCTCGGTGACGTCCTTGCGGACATGGAGATTCGCCCCGCATGACGGGCACTTGCGCTGACTCTTGACGTGACTGGAAGACATGTCCCCAGGCTACGCGCGATGTGGCGAAGATCACATGCCAGGTGAGGTGCGGGTTGCGGTGGCGAGATCAGTCGACCGAGAGTGCCCGGACGGTTCCGCCACGGGCGGGGATCATCGTGACGTTGCGGTAGCGGGGGCGTTCCGCGGGGCGGTCGTGGGTCTCCAGTTCGACCCGCCGCAGGATGTCGCCCACGACGATCTGGAGCTCGGTCATCGCCAGGTGGGCGCCGAGGCAACGACGGTTTCCGCCGCCGAAGGGCAGCAGCGTCATCGGGTCGGTCCGGGTGCCGATGAACCGGTCCGGCCGGAAATCGAAGGGATGGGGATAGAAGTCGTCGCGATGGTGCAGGAGCAGGGTGCTCACCACGGCGATGTCTCCGGACTCGCAGCGGTGGGTGCCGAATCGCCACGGGCGCTGCAGTTCCCGCGCGACCGACGGCACCACCGGGCGGCACCGCATCGTCTCGGTGATCACCGCGCCCACGAACTCGTCGTCGCCCTCGGCGGCGGCCGAGCGAGCCTGCGCATACACCTCGGGGTGACGGGTGAGGCGTTCGAAGGCCCAGGCGATCGTGGTGGCCGTGGTTTCGTGACCGGCGAGCAGCAGTGACACGAGCTCGTCGCGGATCTCGCTGTCGGACAACGGGAGTCCGTCGATGGCACGCGCCGCCAGCAATGCCGACATCACATCGTCGTCACTGGCGTGGCCCCCGGCGCGACGTTCGGCGATCACCTCTGCGATCGCCGCATCCAGGTGCCGAACACCCCACGCGAGCAGGCCGACGGGCTCCGGATGCGAGGCGTTGAGCAATTGCGCGACGGTACCGACCGCCGACGACGACCAGCGCAGGAAGCGCCGGGTGGCGTCGCGGAGGTGCCGCTCGGCGGTGGTCGCCACGTCGGGAACATCGTCGGTGAGGACGCCGTCGGCGGCGTGGATGCCGAAGATCACGGCCATGATGACGTCGAGGGTGATCGCCTGGGCGATGCGGTCGACCCGGACCCGGCGGTTTGTCGGCCAGCGATCGAGATGCGCCGCCGAAGCCTGTTCGATCACATCTGTGTACCGCGCGACCGAGGTGCGATGGAATGACGGCAGCAGCGCCGTCCGTTGCCTGCGGTGCTGCTCGGCGAGGGTGGTGAGCACCGAGTCGGGACCGACGATCGGCCGCAACGGTGACAGCCGCGTCGCCGAGGGGGCGATCGCCGGATCGGCCGTCAGTACCGAGCGGACGTGAGCGGGATCGGAGATCACCACCAATCGTCCGGGCGCGCCGGGCAGATCGTAGGTGAGCACGTCGCCACATCGCGCCGCGTCGGCGAACACCACATCCCCCTCGCGACGGGCGAATCGCAGCGCGTTGCGGACCGTTGCGCGACGGGGCGTCGGCGGTGCCGGTAGGGCGTCGGCGTCCGACGCGCTCAGCGGTCCCGCCTCGGCGCACGTCGATACCAACCCCGACGCCGCGTCCGGGGCGGCGTCGAACCACCGCCCGGTGAGCGCGGGGTGGTACTCGGTCGATGCGGTCATGCGCGGGCCCCCGCCGGTCGGGTCGCACCCGGCAGCCGCGGCATCGACGACCGGGGTGCCGTGCGCACCCGCGACGGTCGGGGTCGGCGTGCCGAACGTGCGCGGTTCTCTCGTGCCGCATAGGCGATGTCGGTTTCACGGCCACGGAAGTTCATGTCATCAGGGCTGTGCAAGAGCCAGAAGAGGGTCATGAGGGTGGCGGCGGCGATCAGCAGGATCAGCATGGTTGCTCCTCGTCCGATGAACCCGGTCAATCCGGGTACCACTCACGCTATGGAGATCGAACTCCCTGGTCAGCGCCCCGCAGGCGGATCTTTGTCGACCTACTCGGGGTGGAGGCGACCTCCGACCGTGGGTGGATGTGCAAACGCGGCGGCGGCGATAGGCTGGG
The DNA here is from genome assembly GCF_002043085.1 of Gordonia sp. i37. Classification (NCBI taxonomy): domain Bacteria; kingdom Bacillati; phylum Actinomycetota; class Actinomycetes; order Mycobacteriales; family Gordoniaceae; genus Gordonia; species Gordonia sp. i37. The sequence goes on from NZ_MVPX01000160.1 coordinate 17,013, forward strand.
CGAATGCGCTGGTTGGAGGCCCACTACCGGCACGCCCTGGTGATCTTCGGGTTCGATTACCCGACGAGTTACATGCTGATCTCCGACCTCGGTGTGTTCACGCTCGCCGTCGCGGCGGTCGTGCAGCGCGTGGTCGTCGGCCCGTCCGGCACGCAGTGGATTCCGATCGCGGCGGCCGTGGTGCTGGCCCTCGGACCGCACCTCGCGTGCCTCTACCGCGGGTGGCAGCCCAGCATTCTCCGCTGGAAGCCGTGGATTCTCGGGCTGCCCGCATTCACACTCGCGGCGGTGGTGTGCTTCTGGCAGGTTCCCGTCGAGGTCGATGTGGCCACACTGTTGCTTCCACTGTGTGCGACGATCACCGCCGCGGTGGCCACCCGACGGGAGGCGATCATCTCGACGATCGCCCTGTCGGCGACCGCGATCGGTGGCGGACTGGCCGGGGTCATCGCCCAGGCGTGGTTGTTCGTCCTCATGGTCGGCTTCGGCGGCGTGGTCGGCTATCTGCTACAGAAACAGCTACTCCTGCTGACTGCGGAACGGCGCGCCCAGGAACAGCAGATGGCACTCGATCGCGCCGAGATCGCCGGCGAGGTGCACGACGTTCTCGCACACTCGTTGAGCATCATGATGCTCAACGTCACCGCCGCCCGACGGGCGTTGCAGGAACACGACGACGTCGCCGAAGCCGTCGATGCACTCGTCGACGCCGAACAGGTGGGCCGCGCGACGATGCAAGACGTGCGACGCACGGTGGAGTTGCTCCGCACCTCCGACGCCGAGTCGTCCACCCCGCAGCCGGGCTTCGCCGACCTTCCCGACCTCGTCGACGGATTCCGCAGGGCCGGAGTCGATCTCGACGCCGAGATCGTCGGAGATTCCGAAACGATCACCGGCGGAACCGGATTGGCCGTCTATCGCGTCGTCCAGGAATCATTGTCGAACGCGGCACGGCATGCGCCCCACGGCACTGTCACCGTTCGGGTCGGGCCCGAGCCCGGTGGCGCTCTCGTCGTGCGCGTCCGCAATCCGGTGACCGCCGACGCGCGCCGGGCACGCGGTGGCTCCGGGCTCTCGGGAATGGCCTCGCGGGTCGAAAACTGCGGAGGCATCTTCGTGACGAGGGTGGTGGACGGACACTGGTGTGTGGATGCCCGGTTTCCGGGGGCGGCGGTCGAATGTTCCGATGCAGGTCTCGTCGATGCCGCCAGTGGTCCGCAGGGATCGGTTGAGACGCCTTGTCCACCAACGACTTTCGGGTCGATGCCGGTGACTCGACCGAACGGCTCACCGGTGAGCGAGCCACGGTGATGACCCGGGTTGCCCTGGTCGACGACCAGGACCTGGTGCGGGCGGGACTACGACGCATCCTGCGGCCGCGGGACGGCTTCGAGGTGGTCGCCGAATGCTCCGACGGCGACGAGGTGTCCGACATGGTCCTCCGGCACCGACCCGACGTCGTCGTGATGGATCTCCGGATGCGCAGGATCGGGGGAGTGGAGGCAACCCGACGCCTCCGCGACGATCTCGGAAGCGGTCACGTGTCGCCGCCGGTGCTGGTCCTCACCACCTTCCGCGACGAGCAACTGCTGTCCGGGGCATTGCGGGCCGGCGCGGCGGGATTCGTGCTCAAGGATTCGCCGGCCGAGGAGCTCATCCGGGCGGTGCGTCTCGTGGCGCAGGGTGAGGCCGTCCTCGACCCCGCGGTGACCGCACATGTCCTCGACACCTATCGCAGTGCGCCCGGACCCACCGCACCGCAGGCGGCCCCCGACGGTCTGACCTCGCGGGAGCTGACCGTTCTCGGCCTCATCGGTCGGGGGCTCACCAACGACGAGATCGCCGCGGAACTCGTGATCTCGGTGGTGACCGTGAAGAGCCACATCGGCAAGATCTTCACCAAACTCGGCGTCCGCGACCGAGCCGCTGCTGTGGTCTACGCCTTCGACCACGGGATCGTCGAGCCCCGTCGGTGACGTGGGAGACCAGGCAGGCAAGAGGCCGGTGAGGCGAACGCCGAGAGCCCGACACGTGCGGCGTGCCGGGCTCTCGTGATCGCGAGCGGGTGACGGGAATCGAACCCGCGTAGCTAGTTTGGAAGACTAGGGCTCTACCATTGAGCTACACCCGCGTGCCCCGTCAGCGGTGCTTGCCGGTGTTGCCGGAACCCGCTGTGGTGCGCATGAGACTGTACCTGCTCGGTGTACCCGAACCGAAATCGCCCCTCTGCGGCGAATCCGAGAGATCAATGCGCAGGGCGATCCGGGTGGCCGGGTTTCGTCTCATGGAGGGTGACCCGTAAGATCATCGGTCGGTCCTGTCCGCGCATCCCCACCCCGGTGGCGTTGCCGCGATGCGGGCGCCGGGATGTGGCGCAGCTTGGTAGCGCATCCGCTTTGGGAGCGGAGGGTCGCAGGTTCAAATCCTGTCATCCCGACTCTGTACCGACCGAACGACAGCAACGGCCTGGCCCGTCAGAACGGGCCACGACGCACATGACGTCCGCAACGCGAGAAATAGGAGCATTCCAAGCGTGAAGAGCACCGTCGAGCAGCTGAGCCCCACCCGGGTGAAGCTCAACGTGGAAGTACCGTTCGAGGAGCTCTCGGGCGATTTCGATCGGGCGTTCAAGTCCCTGGCCCAGCAGATCCGCATCCCCGGATTCCGTCCGGGCAAGGCGCCCGCCAAGTTGATCGAAGCCCGCGTCGGCCGCGACTCGATCCTCGCGCAGGTCGTCAACGATGCGCTGCCGGGCAAGTACAGCCAGGCGGTCGCCGAGACCGACACCAAGGCGATCGGCCAGCCCGAGATCGATCTCGAGGAACTCAAGTACGGCGAGACGATCACCTTCTCGGCCGAGGTCGACGTCCGTCCCGAGCTCGAGCTCCCGGACTTCTCGACCCTCTCGGTCGAGGTGCCCGCCGTCGTCGACGACGAGAATGCCGTGGACGAGCAGATCGAGCAACTGCGGAGCCGCTTCGGCACCCTCGCCGGTGTCGACCGCGCCGCCCAGAACGGCGACATGGTGTCCATCGACCTGGCGGCCAGTGTGAACGGCGAGGCCGTCGAGGAAGCCTCCACCGAGGGCCTCTCGCACGAGGTCGGTTCCGGTGACCTCGTCGACGGACTCGACGAAGCCCTCGTCGGGCTCAAAGCCGGAGAATCGAAGGTCTTCACCACCAAGCTCGTTGCCGGCGACCATGCCGGGGAAGAAGCGCAGGTGACGGTGACGGTCAACTCCGTCAAAGAGCGTGAGCTGCCGGAACTCGACGACGAGTTCGCGCAGATGGCCAGCGAGTTCGACACCGTCGACGAACTGCGCGCCTCGCTCGCCGAGCGCGTCGATCAGTCCAAGAAGCTCGAGCAGGCCAACCAGATCCGCGACGCCGTGGTCGACGAGCTGCTCGCCAAGGTCGACGTCCCCTTGCCGGAGAAGGTCGTCGAGTCACAGGTCGAGTCGCAGCTCGAGCAGGTGTTGCACAGCATCGGCCACGACGAGGCGGTGTTCGCCCAGCTACTCGAGGCCCAGGGCACCACACGCGAGGCCTTCGAAGCCGAGGCCCGCGAGAGCGCGGAGAAGTCGGTGCGCACCGAGCTGCTGCTCGATGCGATCGCCGATCAGCTCGAGACCGTCGTCGGCCAGGACGAGCTGACCCAGCAGATCCTGTTCTCCGCACAGCGCTACGGGATCGCGCCGCAGGACTTCATCCAGCAACTGACGCAGGCCAACCAGCTCGGTGCGGTCTACGCCGATGTTCGCCGCAACAAGGCGCTCGGTGACGTCATCCGGAAGTTCAGCGTCACCGACTCCGATGGTAACTCGATCGACCTCGCAGAGTTCTATGGTGAGGACGAGGTGGACGATTCGGCCGCAGCCGACGATGCTGCCGGCGACACCGAGAGCTCGGACGCCGACAACACCGACGCCAAGAGCGCAGACGCCAAGGGCGACGACGCCTGATCTCGTCCCCACGAACAGCCGGATTCCAGCGATGGACTCCGGCTGTTCGCGTCTGACACGCCGACGTGTGCCGTGTTCTGCTGTGAGCGAAGTACGGCGCCACCGGGAGTGCCGGACGCAATGAATTGGTTAGTGTCGGGGACAACGCCGGAACGAAAACGCCGGAACGAAAACGCCGAACGACAGATTCCGGGATGGGACCAACAACAGCCGACGCGGCAGACGGCACCGGACAAACGAGTAGCAAGTAACGAGCATCAACGTAACGCGTGCGGGTCGAGTAGACCCGCACGACGCCGGTCGGGTTGCCCCCGACCCGGCACCACACCGACAGGTAAAGGTAGGAATCGTGAGCAAGCCGACTGATGACATCCCTTCGATGAGCCGCACTCCTTCGATGAGCTCGGGAGTCGCCGGGCTCAATCTCACCGATTCGGTGTTCGAGCGACTGCTGCGTGAGCGCATCATCTTCCTCGGTACGCAGGTCGACGACGACATCGCCAACCGGCTGTGCGCGCAGATCCTGCTGCTCGCCGCCGAGGATCCGACCAAGGACATCCACCTCTACATCAACTCACCCGGTGGGTCGGTGACCGCGGGTATGGCGATCTTCGACACCATGCAGCTCGCCGAATGCGACGTCGCCACCTACGCGATGGGGATGGCCGCGTCGATGGGCCAGTTCCTGCTGGCCGCGGGCGCGCCCGGTAAGCGCCACGCGCTCCCGCACTCGCGGATCATGATGCACCAGCCGTCGGCGGGTATCGGTGGTACCGCGGCCGACATCGCCATCCAGGCCGAGCAGTTCGCGGCGACGAAGAAAGAGATGAACCGGCTCAACGCCGAGTTCAGTGGGCAGCCGCTGGAGAAGATCGAGGCCGACGCCGACCGCGACAAGTGGTTCACCGCCGAGGAGGCCAAGGCGTACGGACTGGTCGACCACGTGATAACGCGCGCGGTGCCGGTCAACTGACGCGCCGGACCCTCCACAGACCATTCGTCGTATCCCAACCTCACGGAGCAGAAATGACCCACAATCTGACCACCGACGCCCTGCCTGCCGACGTGGCCGCCGGAATCCCGGCCTCGGCGCTGGCGCTGAAGGCGATCGAGGCGCGCTACATCCTTCCGCAGTTCATCGAGCACACTCCCAACGGCCAGCGTCAGTACGACCCGTACGCCAAGCTCTTCGAGGAGCGGATCGTCTTCGTCGGCACGCCGATCGACCAGACCGTTGCCAATGACGTGATGGCGCAGCTGCTGGTCCTCGAGTCGCAGGACCCCGACCGCGACATCACGATGTACATCAATTCACCCGGTGGCAGTGTGCCCGACATGCTCGCCATCTACGACACGATGCAGTACGTGCACTGCGACATCGTGACCGTGTGCCTCGGCGAGGCGGCATCGGCGGCGGCGATCCTGCTCGCCGGCGGCACGCCCGGTAAGCGCGCGGCCCTGCCGAACGCGACGATCCTGATCCACCAGCCACGCACCGGTGGTGCCTACCAGGGACAGGTCTCCGACCTCGAGATCCAGGCGGCCGAGATCGAGCGCATCCGCAACCGGCTCGACGAGATCCTGGCCTCGCACACCGGCCAGCCGGCCGAGAAGATCCGCAAGGACACCGATCGGGACAACATCCTCACCGCCGACGCCGCGAAGGAGTACGGCATCGTGGACGAGGTGTTCGAGTACCGCAAGAAGTCCATGAAGAAGTAGCCGGCGTCCATCACCGGCACCCATGTGGTGCGGTCGAGACGTCGGGGGTGTCCCGGGCGGCCGACCGGACGACATTCTCGCGACATTTGGCCCAAGCGGTCGAAGTAACGGGCGTGCGCGGGTACCGTCGGGAGGGCGAACACTCGTGGCGAGCCCGTTCGAGCACGGTATTGGTCGCACGCCATGATCGTCCGCGCCGCGACTGCCCCATCGTCGCCGATCCGGTGGCGGCGACGACCCCCGGCAGCCAGGCAACATCGAGGAAGTAGGTACAGCACACGATGGCACGAATCGGAGACGGTGGCGATCTGCTGAAGTGCTCCTTCTGCGGAAAGAGTCAGAAGCAGGTCAAAAAGCTCATCGCCGGTCCCGGCGTGTACATCTGCGACGAGTGCATCGACCTGTGCAACGAGATCATCGAGGAAGAACTCGCCGAGAACGGCGACGTGAAACTCGACGAGCTGCCCAAGCCTGCCGAGATCAAGGAATTCCTCGAGAACTATGTGATCGGTCAGGACACGGCCAAGCGCACGCTCGCAGTGGCCGTCTACAACCATTACAAGCGCATCCAGGCCGGGGAGAAGAAAGAGGCTCGTGGCGGTGAGACCGTCGAGCTGATGAAGTCCAACATCCTCATGCTCGGCCCGACCGGTTGCGGCAAGACCTACCTCGCGCAGACGCTCGCCAAGATGCTCAACGTCCCGTTCGCGATCGCCGACGCCACGGCGCTCACCGAGGCCGGGTACGTCGGGGAGGACGTCGAGAACATCCTCCTCAAGCTCATCCAGGCCGCCGACTACGACGTCAAGCGCGCCGAGACCGGCATCATCTACATCGACGAGGTCGACAAGATCGCCCGCAAGAGCGAGAACCCGTCGATCACGCGCGACGTCTCCGGTGAAGGCGTGCAGCAGGCGTTGCTGAAGATCCTCGAGGGGACACAGGCATCGGTGCCGCCGCAGGGTGGACGCAAGCATCCGCATCAGGAGTTCATCCAGATCGACACCACCAACGTGTTGTTCATCGTGGCGGGCGCCTTCGCCGGCCTGGAAAAGGTGATTTCCGAGCGAATCGGCAAGCGCGGCATCGGTTTCGGCAACGAGGTGGCCTCCAAGAACGATGTGGACGTCACCGATCACTTCGCCGAGGTGATGCCCGAGGACCTCATCAAGTTCGGGCTGATCCCGGAATTCATCGGTCGTCTGCCGATCATCGCGTCGGTGACCAATCTGGACAAGGAATCGCTCGTGTCGATTCTGTCCGAACCGAAAAACGCGCTGGTCAAGCAGTACACCAAGCTTTTCGAGATGGACAACGTCGAACTCGAGTTCAGCGCCGATGCACTCGAGGCGATCGCCGATCAGGCCATCCATCGGGGCACCGGGGCGCGCGGTCTTCGCGCGATCATGGAAGAGGTGCTGCTCCCGGTGATGTACGACATCCCGAGCCGCACCGACGTCGAGAAGGTCGTCGTCACCGCCGAGACGGTGAACGACAACGTGCTCCCGACGATCGTTCCGCGTGCCGAGAGCGACGACGAACGGCGCGACAAGAGCGCCTGACACGCACACCACTCCCTCTGACGCCGACGCTCCCGTCCGGAATCTTCCGGACGGGAGCGTGTCGGCGTGTGGGATGCGGCCAAATCCCACTGGGCTGAACTCCACCGGGCCCAATTCCGTTGGGCTCAATTCCCGTTGGGCGACACCGGTATCGCGATCTCGACACCAGGCGCGGTGGTCATCGCCCAGACTGGACCCATGACAGCGCAGACGAACGATCGACATCTGGCCGGACTGGTCCTGGCCGGCGGACGCTCCAGGCGAATGGGCCACAACAAGGCGGCGATGGATTGGGAAGGACAGCCGATGCTGGCAAGCATCGTCGAGGTCCTCAACGGCTGCTGCGACCGCGGGGTGTTCGTCGCCGCGTCCACCGGCTCCCCGGCGTATCAGGAACTGCATGGCACGGGTGGTCCGCCGGCCCAGTGGGTCACCGGTGAGCAGCAAGGGGCAGGACCGCTCGGCGGTCTTGCGGCCGGGTTGGCGACCGCCGGTGAGCACGGTGCCGAGATGGCGTTCGTGTGCGCCACCGACATGCCGATGATCGCACCGGGGCTGGTGGCCGAACTGTCGGCGGCCATGACCGAATCGACCGAGGCGGTCGTCGCCCACGACGCCGACCGTGATCACCCCATGGCGGCCATCTATCGGGTGGGCGCCGCAAGCACGGTGGCCGCTCTGGTCGAGTCCGGTGAGCGACGGATGACCGCAGCGCTCGATGCCCTGGTGACCCGCC
>NZ_MVPX01000161.1:0-11902 GCF_002043085.1 Gordonia sp. i37
CCCCGCCGAACATGAGGCAGCGCTGTACCAGCGATGGGTGGACGCAGGCTATTTCACCGCGGACGCGGCCGGTGAGAAGCCACCGTTCTCGATCGTCATCCCGCCGCCCAACGTCAACGGCTCCCTGCACATGGGGCACGCCTACGAGCACGTCCTGATGGATGCGCTCTCGCGGCGCCGTCGGATGCAGGGCTACGAGGTGCTCTGGCTGCCCGGAATGGACCACGCGGCGATCGCCATGCAGACCATGGTCGAACGCAAACTCGCCGGTGAGGGTCTGACCCGCGACGACCTCGGCCGCGAGGCGTTCATCGATCGCGTGTGGACCGAGAAGGCCGCGATCGGCGGCAACATCGGCGAGCAGATGCGCCGACTCGGTGACAGCGTCGACTGGAGCCGGGAACGCTTCACCATGGACGACGGACTGTCGCGTGCAGTGCAGACGATGTTCAAGAAGATGTACGACGACGGGCTCATCTACCAGGCCGAACGCCTGGTGAACTGGTCGCCGGTCCTCAAGACCGCCGTCAGCGACATCGAGGTCAGCTACGCCGACGTCGAGGGCGAACTGGTCAGCTTCCGCTACGGCTCGCTCGACGACGCCGAGCCCCACATCGTGGTGGCCACCACGCGCCTGGAGACGATGCTCGGCGACACCGCGATCGCGGTGCACCCCGACGACGAACGCTATGCGCACCTGATCGGGACCGAATTGGCCCACCCCTTCGTCGAGCGCACCATCCCGGTCATCGCCGACGACTACGTGGACCCGGAGTTCGGCAGTGGCGCGGTCAAGATCACCCCCGCCCACGACCCCAACGACTTCGCGATCGGCCAGCGCCACGACCTCCCGATGCCGACCATCCTCGATGAGGAAGCCCGGATATACGGCACCGGAACGCAATTCGACGGCATGGACCGCTTCGAAGCGCGGGTCAAGGTGCGCGAGGCCCTCGCCGAGCAGGGACGCATCGTCAAGGAGGTCCGGCCCTACCTGCACAGCGTCGGACATTCCGAGCGCACCGGTGAGCCGATCGAGCCGCGGTTGTCGATGCAGTGGTGGGTCAAGGTCGAACCCCTGGCCAAGGCCGCCGGCGATGCCGTCCGCGACGGGTCGACGGTGATCCACCCGTCGTCGATGGAGCCGCGCTGGTTCGGCTGGGTCGACAACATGCACGACTGGTGCATCTCTCGGCAGCTGTGGTGGGGCCACCGGATCCCGATCTGGTACGGCCCCGACGGCGAGGTGGTGTGCGTCGGACCCGACGAGGCACCGCCCGTCGGATACACCCAGGAGACCGACGTCCTCGACACCTGGTTCTCCTCGGGGCTGTGGCCGTTCTCCACCCTGGGCTGGCCCGAGCAGACCGCCGACCTCGAGAAGTTCTATCCCACTTCGGTTCTCGTCACCGGATACGACATCCTGTTCTTCTGGGTGGCGCGGATGATGATGTTCGGCACCTACGTCGGTGCCGACCTCGGGCCGCAGCGCCGCGTGCCGTTCCACAATCTGTTCCTGCACGGCCTCGTGCGCGATGAGCACGGCCGCAAGATGAGCAAGTCCAAGGGCAACGGCATCGATCCGCTGGACTGGGTCGAGAGGTTCGGCGCCGATGCGTTGCGTTTCACGCTGGCGCGCGGGGCGAATCCGGGCAGCGACATCTCCGTCGGCGAGGACCACGCGCAGTCCTCGCGCAACTTCGCGACCAAGCTGTTCAACGCGACCAAGTTCGCGCTGATGAACGGGGCCGAGCTCGGCGAACTGCCGGCCCCGGCGGATCTGACGATCGCCGACCGGTGGATCCTGTCGCGCCTCGACGAGGTGCTCGCCGAGGTCGACGCGGGCTTCGAGTCGTACGAGTTCTCCAAGGCCTGTGAGGCGCTCTATCACTTCGCCTGGGACGAGTTCTGCGACTGGTATCTGGAACTGGCCAAGGTGCAGTTCGCAGATAACGACGAGAAGCGTTCGCAGACAACACGTCTGGTCCTCGGCGCGGTACTCGACCCGTTGTTGCGTGCACTCTCACCGGTGATGCCGTTCGTCACCGAGGTCCTGTGGACGTCGTTGACCGGCGGCGAGTCGTTGGTGATCGCGCCGTGGCCGATGGCTTCGGGCCGAACGACCGACACCGAGGCGGCGACCGCAGTGGAGGATCTGCAGAAGCTGATCACCGAGGTCCGACGCTTCCGCAGCGATCAGGGGCTCAAACCGGGGCAGAAGGTTCCGGTGCGGTTCGCCCACCTCGACGACGCCGGATTGGCCGGACTCACCGGATACATGGCCGCGCTGGCCCGGCTGGAGGAGCCGGGAGCGGAGTTCGCCGCGACCGCCGACCTCGAGGTGCGCCTGAGTGCGGCAACGGTCAAGGTCGAGATCGATACGTCGGGCACCGTCGACGTGGAGGCCGAGCGGAAGCGTGCGGAGAAGGATCTCGCCGCCGCGGAGAAAGAACTGGCTCAGACCACCGCGAAGTTGGGCAACGAGCAGTTCCTCGCGAAGGCGCCGGAGGCAGTGGTGGAAAAGATCCGCGCGCGCCAACAGATCGCCGGCGAAGAGGTGCAGCGGCTCACCGCCAAACTGGCATCGCTGGGCGGATCGTGACCCGCCACAACGGGTCCGACCCCGACCACGACGATGCGGCCGACGGCTCCGACGACGAACCGATCTTCACCGCCGCCGACTTCGCCGGGTGGGAGGATGCGGGTGACATCGAGCCCGACGACCCCGAACCTGACGACTTCGGACCCGACGACGTCGCTCCCGACCGGATGGATCTCGCCTCCCTGCTGACCGACGACGAGGAAACCGCCGCCGACGCCCGCGATCGTGCGCCGCTGACCGCGGGGGACAGTGCGGCCGACCTCGCCGAACTCGCCGAGGTGGAGGCCGACCTCGATACGCGCTGGCCCGAGACGAAGATCGAGCCGTCGCTGACGCGCATCGCGGCGTTGATGGATCTGCTCGGTTCGCCGCAGCACGCCTACCCGGCGATCCACGTCGCCGGGACCAACGGCAAGACGTCGGTGACCCGGATGATCGACGCGCTGCTCGTCGCGTTGCACCGGCGCACCGGACGCATCACCAGCCCGCATCTGCAGCGGGTGACCGAGCGGATCGCCGTTGACGGACAACCCATCTCGGCGCGCGCCTACATCGACACCTACCGCGATCTCGAGCCGTACATCACCATGGTCGACGACTCGTCGACCGCCGCCGAGGGTCCACGGATGAGTAAGTTCGAGGTGCTCACCGCGATCGCCTACGCCTACTTCGCCGAGGCTCCCATCGATGTGGCCGTCGTCGAGACCGGAATGGGTGGCCGCTGGGATGCGACCAACGTCGTCGACGGTGCGGTCGCGGTGATCACCCCGATCGCGATGGATCACGCCGATTACCTCGGTGACTCGCTGGCAGCGATCGCAGGGGAGAAGGCCGGGATCATCAAGCGCGCCAAGGACGATCTCGTCGTGACCGATCCGGTGACCGTCATCGCCCCACAGCAGCCGGAGGTGATGGACGTGCTGCTGCGCGAGAGTGTGGACAAGGGCACGATCGTCGCCCGGCAGAACTCCGAATTCGCGGTCCTCGACGCGGTCACCGCCGTCGGCGGGCAGATGCTGCGCATCCAGGGGCTCGGCGGTGTCTACGAAGAAGTCTTCTTGCCGCTGCACGGCGAGCATCAGGCCGCCAACGCCGCGCTCGCACTCGCTGCGGTCGAGGCGTTCTTCGGTGCCGGGCCCGACCGCCAGCTCGACATCGACGCCGTCCGTGCGGGTTTCGCCTCCGTCAGCAGCCCGGGACGGCTCGAGCGGGTGCGCAGCGCGCCGAGCGTGTTCGTCGACGCCGCGCACAATCCGCATGGCGCGGCGGCGCTCGCGCACGCGTTGACCGACGAATTCGATTTCCGGCGGCTCGTCGGGGTCGTCGGTGTGCTCGGGGACAAGGACGCCGAAGGGGTACTGGCCGCGCTCGAGCCCGTCCTCGATCACGTCGTCGTCACCAACAACGGCTCACCGCGGGCGCTCGACGCCGAGGATCTGGCCGAGATCGCCCGCGAGATCTTCGGCGAGGACCGTGTCACCGTCGAGCCGTTCCTGCCCGACGCGGTGGCCGCGGCCATCGCGCTCGCCGAGGAATCCGACGGCGAGCCGGTGTCCGGGGCGGGTGTGATCATCACCGGTTCGGTGGTCACCGCAGGCGCCGGGCGAACCCTTTTCGGCAAGGAGCCCGCATGAGTGAGCATCCCGGCTTCACCGCGCCGGCCACCGATCCCTGGCGCGGCCTGCGCGGCGTCATGGCCGGCACGCTGGTCCTCGAGGTCATCGTCATGGTCCTCACCTTTCCGATCGTCGCGAAGATCGGTCCGGGACTGACCTGGGTGTCCGGGATCTACCTCGGCGTGGTCACGCTCCTGATGATCCTCGCCTGCGGGATGCAGGGGCGACGGCGGGCTCTCGAGATCGACATCGGCCTGCAGATCCTGGTGATCATCGGTGGGGTATTCCACTGGTCGATCGCCATCGTCGGGCTGTTGTTCCTGTTCGTATGGCTCTACATCCGCTATGTCCGCGCCGATGTCGCCCGACGTATGCGGGAGGGGCGGTTGGCCGGTCAGGAGCCGATCGACTCGTGACGGTCGCCGCGTCACCCCGGCCGATCTGCCAGAAATGTCCGTAATTCTCTGTGGCGCAACGTGTTTCGTCGGTCGCCGTTGGGTACTGTTGGCGCGTCGAGATGACGAGAGGATGAGCCAACGGTGAGCGATCTGACCTATCCCCAGGCCATTGTGATGGGTCTGTTGCAAGGTGTGACCGAGTTGTTCCCGGTCTCGAGCCTGGGGCATTCGATCCTGGTTCCCGCCTGGCTCGGGGGTGATTGGGAGAAGTTGGTCACCGAATCCGACAGCGCCGGACACACTCCGTTCCTGGCGTTCGTCGTGGCGCTGCACGTCGCGACCGCCGTGGCGCTCGTTCTGTTCTATTGGCGCGACTGGGTCCGAATCGTGGGTGGGTTCATCTCGTCGCTGCGGCACCGTTCCATCGAGGGTGACGACGCGCGCCTGGCGTGGCTGATCATCGTCGGCACGATCCCGGTGGGGATCGTCGGTCTGATCGCCGAGAAACCGCTGCGGGTGGTGTTCGCCACCCCGCTCGCCGCGTCGATCTTCTTGTTCCTCAACGGTCTCGTGCTGCTGACGGCCGAACTGCTGCGGCGTCGCACAGCCGCCGGACGCCACGCCGCGCAGCCCTCCGGCAATGATCGGGCGATGACGTCGCTGACGATGTGGGAGGCCGTCGGCATCGGCGCATACCAGATCCTGGCGCTGCTCCCGGGCATCTCCCGATCCGGTGTGACGATCTCCGGTGGTCTCCTGCGCCGCCTGGTGCACGAGGACGCGGCGAAGTTCGCGTTCCTGCTGGCCACCCCCGTCATCTTGGCGGCCGGCCTGCTGAAGATCCCGGAGTTGTTCGGGCCCGAGGGACACGGCATCGGTGGGCAGGTCCTCGTGGGTTCGCTCTGCGCGTTCGTCGCGGCGCTCGCGGCCGTGGCCTTTCTCGCCCGCTGGTTCCACACCCGCACGCTGTACCCGTTCGTGGTCTATTGCGTTCTGGCCGGCGCGATCAGCATCGTTCACTTCGCCTGACCGCGCCCTCGGGCGCGTGTCGTCCGTTCGGCCGACGATCGGTGCCCAATCGTGACCTCGATGGGGTGTTCTCGCGCTCAGTCCTCTTGCAGAATTACGCGAAGTCGCGCCGGGGCCCGCGATTCCCTTATCGATCACTCACCAGACCCTGTCGGGTCGAGACCGTCGAGTGGTCGGCGATATCCTCGACGACTCCGGCCGACCTGCATCCGGCTGCGGCGGCGGATCGTCTCCGCCGCACCACAACACAACCCAGAAGGAGCCGCGTGATCATCGACCGCGCCTGTCACCGCACCACCAACGAGACCCGGGCACGGTCGGTCGCCAGACACGGCGCCCTCGCGCTCCTGGCGGTGGCAGCCGGTACCGCGGTCATGACCACAGCGGGTCCGTCGTCGGCGGCGCCCACACCGGCCCAGCCGGCTCCCAACACGCAGGTACTCCTCGTCGACGTCCCCGAGGCCGGACCGCCGATGCCTGTGCCCACCGGTTCCTTCGGTTACCTCGCCACCCACGACCTCACCAAGCGCATGGCGTCGATGAAGACCGCCGAGGCGATCGCCGCTTTGCCGGTTCCGGAGCAGTACCGTCCGGCGAACATGGCGCTGGCCAAGAACCTCGATCTGGCCGTCAAGGGTGCGCTGGCCGACCCGAAGGGATGCGTGCAGGTGATCGTCGATCCGCGATCGACCTCGGGTGGGTTGTTCGATTACGGCTTCTACGCCGTGTCGGGGCAGTACTGCCCGTAGGAGTGCGACCGCCGCGCCGATAAGGTGTGCTCGTGACTGAACGGACACTGGTACTGATCAAGCCCGACGGTGTTGCCCGCGCCCTGGTGGGCGACATCCTCGCCCGTATCGAACGCAAGGGCCTGACCCTCGTGGCGCTCGAACTCAAGACGGTCGACGACGAGCTGGCCCGCCGGCACTACGCCGAACACGAGGGCAAGCCCTTCTTCCCGGCACTGCTGGAGTTCATCACCTCGGCGCCGCTCGTTGCCGCCGTCGTCGAGGGACCGCGCGCGGTTGCCGCCTGGCGGCAGATCGCCGGCGGCACCGACCCCGTCGAGAAGGCGGTACCGGGGACCATCCGTGGGGATTTCGCGCTGAGCACCCAGAACAATCTCGTCCACGGCTCGGATTCTCCCGAATCGGCCGAGCGGGAGATCGCGATCTGGTTCCCCGACCTCGACGCCTGACCCTCGCAACCTCCCGGGCCGACGCGCGTGCACCCACATGAGTGCCGGCGTCGGCCCGCGGTGTGGGATACTTGTGGGGTTATCACGGACACACTTTGTCCATGACAACGCCGATGACGTTCGGAAACGGGTCGGACCAGCACGAAAGTCCCGGTCGAGATGACCGGGGCGGTGAGTGCCCGCCCACCCGCCCTCCCCATTGCGGTGGGTCGCCGACGGCGATCCGCCGGCAGGCCACAGCCTTCGTGATGGCGTGGAGGGTGGACCGCCGTAACCCATCGACCCAGCAAGAGCGCCCTGCAGCTCCGATCGAGCCGAGGGGGCGCGCAGACCACACAACACCGGCCGAAGGCCGGGACACACAGCAGAGGCCCTCGCGTGGCCGCGTCGTATGGACGCGCCCGGGGGTTCGAGGAGACACGAGTGACCGACAACGGGTCACCGGCTGACGCGAACTCAGCGTCGGATCCGGTGGAAGAATTTCCCAGCAAGCTTCGTGTGCACGCACTCGCCCGAGTGCTCGGCCTGACCAGTCGCCAGGTGCTCGCGCACCTCGCCGAGTTGGGCTGGCACACCCGTAGCCCGCAATCGAGCGTCGAGCGGGAGATGGCCCAGGCGGTCGCGCAACGCGTGCGCGAGACCGAGCCGCCCACCGACGCGGCCACACCGCCGGCCGAGGCAACCCAGGTCGAGGCCCCGCACGCGGAGCCGACCGTGGCCGCGGTGGAGGAGCCGGTGGCCTCCGTCACCGAGTCCGATGTGGCCGAGACCGCTGTGGCCGAGACCGCTGTTGCCGACACCGAGGTGGCGGAAGCCCCCGCCGAAGAGACACCGGCCGAAGACACGCCTGCCGAAGAGACTCCGGCGGGTGAGGCAGCGACATCCGAGTCGCCGGCCGATGACACTGCAGCGCCCGACACTGCAGCGCCCGACACTGCAGCGCCGCCGCAGTCGGACGTGCCGATGTTGTTCTCCGCGGCCGACGTCGACAGTCATGCGCCGGTCCAGGCGACCGGTGAGGTCGCGGCGGGCCCCTTGTTCCTGCAGCCGGACACCTCGACTCCCGCGCCGTCCCGATCGGCACGCACTTCGAGCCCAGACTCCACGAAGACCGACTCCACGAAGACCGAATCGGCGAAGACCGAATCGACGAAGACCGAATCGTCGGCCCGGGCGGATACCGCCACCGATACCGATGATCAGTCCGACGACGACGGTTCCGAAGACGATTCGTCGGGTGAAGGCGGGCGTAACCGCAGGCGCCGGCGTGGACGTCGCGGTCGCGGTCGCGGTCGCGGCGATCAGGCCGATCGTACGGACTCGCCGGAGGACTCCGGATCGCAGGACGACGACTCCGATTCCACCGATCTGTCGTCGCGTGAGGGCGACTCCGCCGATTCGTCCGACGACTCCGGTGCGACCGGTACATCGTCGGCCGACAAGCAGCAGTCGGGATCCGGCAAGAAATCGGGGAAGAAGTCCGGCAAGAAGGACGGCACCAAGGCCGACGGATCGAAAGCCGACGGCTCCGGAAGCGACGGATCGGGGCCTGACCCGGGCGGAGCCGACAAGGCCAGGGGCAAGGGTGACGACAAGAACCCTGCCGACGATGACACGGCGGAGTCCGCCGAGGACGCCGATACCGACGACGAGTCGGATGATGCCGACGATTCCACGGTGCCGACCTCCAAGCGGCGCCGTCGCCGGCGTCGACGCAAGGGTGGCGGCGAGGCCGAGGATGTGGCAGCCGATGATCCGCCGAACACCGTGGTGCACGAGCGTGAGCCGCGCAGCAAGCGGGTCCGCGACGAGGTGCAGGGCATCTCCGGGTCGACGCGGCTCGAGGCCAAGCGTCAGCGTCGTCGGGACGGCCGCGACGCCGGTCGCCGTCGGCCACCGATCCTGAGTGAGTCGGAGTTCCTCGCGCGCCGCGAGGCCGTCGAGCGGGTCATGGTGGTGCGTGAACGCAGCGCCAACAGTTCGCTGCACACCACCGATTACGCCGATCCCGCGGCGATCGAGGACTACACGCAGGTCGCGGTGCTCGAGGACGGCGTCCTCGTCGAACATTTCGTCACCACCGAGACGTCGTCGTCGATGGTCGGCAACATCTATCTCGGACGCGTACAGAATGTGCTCCCCGGCATGGAGGCCGCGTTCGTCGACATCGGACGCGGACGCAACGGTGTCCTCTACGCCGGTGAGGTCAACTGGGATGCCGCGGGCCTCGACGGCGGGTCCCGCAAGATCGAGCAAGCACTGTCACCCGGTGACAACGTGGTCGTGCAGGTCAGCAAGGACCCGGTGGGTCACAAGGGTGCTCGTCTGACGACGCAGATCTCGCTGGCCGGGCGTTATCTGGTGTACGTGCCGGGCGGTTCGTCGACCGGCATCAGCCGCAAGCTGCCCGACGTCGAGCGCAAGCGTCTCAAGCAGATCCTCGCCAAACTCGTCCCCGACGACGCCGGCGTGATCATCCGCACTGCATCGGAGGGGGTCAGCGCCGACGATCTCGCCGCCGACATCGAACGTCTCGAGTCCAAGTGGAAGGCGATCGAGTCCGCGGTCTCCGACGCGAAGTCCGACGGCAAGAAGAACAACGGCTCGCAGAATCCGCGGGCACTGTACGAGGAACCCGACCTACTGGTGCGGGTCGTCCGTGACCTGTTCAACGAGGACTTCCGCAAGCTCGTCATCGAGGGTGACAAGGCGTGGAACCTCGTGGAGGGCTACGTCAGTTCGGTCGCTCCCGACCTGCTCGAGCGGGTCGAGAAGTTCGAGCGCTCCCACGCCGACGCGCCGGACTCCTTCGTGGTGCACCGGATCGACGAGC
The DNA here is from genome assembly GCF_002043085.1 of Gordonia sp. i37. Classification (NCBI taxonomy): domain Bacteria; kingdom Bacillati; phylum Actinomycetota; class Actinomycetes; order Mycobacteriales; family Gordoniaceae; genus Gordonia; species Gordonia sp. i37. The sequence goes on from NZ_MVPX01000161.1 coordinate 9,677, forward strand.
AACTCGCCAAGGCGCTCGACCGCAAGGTCTGGCTGCCCTCGGGTGGCACGCTGATCATCGAGCACACCGAGGCCATGACGGTCATCGACGTCAACACCGGCAAGTTCACCGGCGCAGGCGGCAACCTCGAGGAGACGGTGACCCGTAACAACCTCGAGGCGGCCGAGGAGATCGTGCGGCAGATGCGGCTTCGCGACATCGGCGGCATGATCATCGTCGACTTCATCGACATGGTCCTCGAATCCAACCGCGATCTGGTGTTGCGCCGTCTCACCGAGGCCCTGGCGCGTGATCGCACCCGTCACCAGGTGTCCGAGGTGACCTCGCTCGGCCTGGTGCAGATGACTCGCAAACGACTGGGAACCGGTCTGCTGGAAGCGTTTTCGACCACCTGCGCCGCCTGTGGTGGCCGCGGTGTGATCGTGCATTCCGCGCCGGTGGAGGTCCGGACCGACGACGCGGGGCGTGCCGACGCCGGGTCGAAGAAGTCGCGTCGCGGCAAGCGCAAGCCCGAGCAGCCCGCCGAGCAACACAAACCCGCCCACAATCCGGCCGAACACCCGATGTTCCGGGCGATGGCGGCGCACGCCCACGACGGCGACGAGGATCATGACGGTCTGGTCCACGAGGATCATGACGGTCACGAGGCCGCGACGACCTCTCGACACCGACCGCAGAATGCTCCGGAGAGAACCGACACACCGGAACCGGAGGAGGCCGACGTCGCGGCTTCGGAGGGAACCGACACCGCGGCCGAGAGTGCCACCGACACAGACGATGCCACCGACACCGTGTCGTCGACCGACGCCACCGGGCGCGCATCGACCAACGGCGAGGTCACGGTGAGCGCTGAACCCGAGAATGTGGCGCAACCTGCGTCGGCCCGTCGGGGCAGGCGACGCGCCGCACGTCGCGCCGCATCGCCGACGACGACGTCGGAGGCGCCGGCGATGGTCGTCGCGGACGCCTCGGTCAAGCCCCCGGCCAAGCCCCTGACCACGTTCGGCCCGATCACCGAGACGGCCGATACCGCTGTCGCGGTCCGGCAGCGGCCGCGGCGTCGGGCTGCGGGTCGTCCGGCCGGTCCGCCCGCCGACGAGTAGGCCCGGCGGCGGGTACCGGACCCGGTGAGGCGAGTTTGACCTGACCGGACCGGCTCCCGTAACCTTGATTGGTCGCCTCTGGCGGAGGGTTCGAGCTGTGCCGAGTCCCGAAGGGATCACCATCCCGGACGGGGTGGCACCGGCCGGGAACTCCCTCCACGGCAGGCCCTTCGGAGTGATCTGATGCAATCCCGGTGTAGCCGCTGGGTTTCGCACGGCCCACGCCGGATGCACACACCCACACACCCGTGGACGCACATGCGTGACACGGCCCGAGATGATGAACAAGAGGACAGCTTCGATGGCAACGTACGCGATCGTCAAGACCGGCGGTAAGCAGTACAAGGTCGCTCAGGGCGACATTGTGAAGGTCGAGAAGATCGACAGCGAGCCGGGCACCACCGTGAACCTGCCGGTGGCGCTGGTCGTCGACGGCTCCGAGCTCACCACCGATGCCGACAAGCTCGCGAAGATCTCGGTCACCGGCGAGATCGTCGAGCACGTCAAGGGCCCGAAGATCCGCATCCACAAGTTCAAGAACAAGACCGGCTACCACAAGCGCCAGGGTCACCGTCAGAAGCTGACGGTCCTCAAGGTCACCGGCATCAAGTAATTCTCGTCTCAGCGCTACCCCAGGAGGACTGACACATGGCACACAAGAAGGGCGCGTCCAGCTCGCGCAACGGTCGCGATTCCAACGCCCAGCGGCTCGGCGTCAAGCGCTTCGGCGGCCAGCAGGTCAGCGCCGGCGAGATCCTGATCCGTCAGCGCGGCACCAAGTTCCACCCCGGCGTCAATGTCGGCCGTGGCGGCGACGACACCCTGTTCGCGCTCGCGTCGGGTGCGGTCGAGTTCGGCACCAAGCGTGGCCGCAAGACCGTGAACATCGTTCCGGAGACCGCTCAGGCCTGACCCGAGCGGTTCACGAGAACCACCAGAGCTCTTCGACAGGGCGGGCAGGGGCATCACGCACCCGGCCCGCCCTTGTTGTTTTTCACCGTTGTTTGTCACCGTTGTTTGTCACCGGGCGTCGACCCCTCGTCGCGCCCGAGAAGGAAGGAACGTCATGTCGCGGTTCGTCGACCGGGTGACCATCCACGTCGCCGCCGGTAACGGCGGGCAC
>NZ_MVPX01000162.1:0-1934 GCF_002043085.1 Gordonia sp. i37
CGATCCCCAGGTCCACACCCTGCTGGATTTCCATTTCCGTCCGCATGCCAAGGCCGGCAACGGGAAACCGGGAATGGGTGACAACCGCGACGGCGCGAACGGTGAGGACCTCGTGCTCGCCGTTCCCGACGGCACCGTCGTCCTCGATGCGGCGGGCACGATCCTGGCCGATCTCGTCGGTGCGGGCACCACCTTCGACGCCGCCCAGGGCGGTCGGGGCGGACTCGGTAACGCCGCGTTGGCATCCCGGGCGCGCAAGGCGCCGGGGTTCGCGCTGCTCGGCGAGGAGGGGCAACACCGCGACCTGGTATTGGAGCTCAAGTCGGTCGCCGACGTCGGGCTGGTCGGGTTCCCGTCCGCGGGCAAATCGTCACTGGTGTCGGTACTCTCGGCCGCCAAACCGAAGATCGCCGACTACCCGTTCACCACGCTGCAGCCCAATCTGGGTGTGGTGCAGGCCGCCGGTGACGTGTTCACCATCGCCGACGTCCCCGGTCTGATCCCCGGCGCCTCCACCGGACGCGGCCTGGGTCTGGACTTCTTGCGTCATCTCGAGCGGTGTGCGGTCCTCGCGCATGTGGTCGACTGCGCCACCCTCGAACCCGGGCGTGACCCGGTGTCCGACATCGACGCCCTCGAAGCCGAACTCGCCGCCTACCAGCCGGCCCTCGACACCGACCACGGGCTCGGAGACCTCGCCGAGCGGCCGCGGGTGGTCATCCTGAACAAAATCGACGTCCCCGATGCCGCAGAGCTCGCCGATCTCGTCGAACCCGAACTGGCACAGCGCGGTTGGCCGGTATACCGAATTTCCGCGGTCACCCACCAGGGGCTACGTGAGTTGACCAACGCGCTCGCGCGCATGGTGGCGCAGTATCGCGAAGCCCATCCGAAGCCCGCCGCCCGCCGAACGGTGATCCGCCCCAAGGCGATCGACGAGGCACAGTTCGCGGTGACGCCGGACCCGGCGATCGACGGTGGATTCGTCGTCACCGGTGCCCGCCCGGAACGTTGGATCGCGCAGACACAGTTCGACAACGACGAGGCCGTCGGCTACCTCGCCGATCGCCTCAATCGCCTCGGGGTGGAGGACGAGCTGATGCGCCTCGGTGCGCGGCCCGGCGCGCCGGTCACCATCGGCGACATGACCTTCGACTGGGAGCCGACCACCCCGATGGGCGACGATGTCCCGATCACCGGGCGCGGCACCGACATTCGGCTCGACCGATCCGAACGGATGGGTGCGGCCGAACGCAAGCAGGCACGACGCGTGCGGCGCGGTTTGGCCGACGACACGGAGGCCGACGAGTAATGAGCGACGTGCGTGAACGGATCGCCCACGCGCGCAGCATCGTCGTCAAAATCGGATCGTCGGCGCTGACCGACCTCGGTACCGGTCTCGACATGGATCGACTCGACCGGCTCACCGACGCACTCGAGGCGCGTATGCGGGCCGGGTCGGACGTGATCGTGGTGTCGTCGGGAGCGATCGGTGCGGGCATCGCCCCGTTGGGGCTCAAGAAGCGTCCCACCGACCTGGCGACCAAACAGGCTGCGGCGAGCGTCGGACAACTCGCGCTCGCGCACGCGTGGGGTACCAGCTTCGCCCGATACGGGCGGACCGTCGGACAAGTGCTCCTGACCGCCGACGACATCTCCAACCGCGCCCACCATGCCAACGCGCAACGCACGCTGGACCGGCTGCGCTCCTTGGGGGCGGTCGGCGTCGTCAACGAGAACGACACGGTGGCCACCAACGAGATCCGGTTCGGCGACAACGATCGGCTCGCGGCGCTGGTGGCACACCTCGCCGGTGCCGACGCGCTCGTGCTGCTCTCGGATGTGGACGGCCTCTACGACGGCGATCCCCGCAAGCCGGGACCGGACGGCCTTGTCGCACAATTCCTTTCGGAGGTCAACGGGCCCGAGGATCT
>NZ_MVPX01000163.1:0-10911 GCF_002043085.1 Gordonia sp. i37
GGCGTCGGTCGGCACGGTCTTCGCCGCACGCCCCGACCGGCTGTCGTCGCGGCGATTCTGGGTGCGCCACGCCGCCGACGCCCGCGGACAGATCGCCATCGACGACGGCGCGGTCGCCGCGGTGGTGAAGCGCAGGCGCTCACTGCTGGCGGCCGGGGTGATCGGGGTGCGCGGCGGGTTCTCCGAGGGCGACGTCGTCGAACTGGTCGACGCCGCCGGTTCGGTGTACGCACGGGGGGTCTCGTCCTATGCGGCCGACGATGTCGCCCGGATGGTGGGTCGCTCGACCTCAGAACTACCGGAACAGTTGCGGCGCCCGGTGATCCACGCCGACGACCTGGTGCCCGTCTGACGGTTCGGTGAGCCGGTCTGCTCGTCCCCGGTCTGCTCGTCCCCGGTCTGCTCGTCCCCACTGTGCGAGGGCAGGCAGGACGACGCCGCAGAAGTGGTCGATCTTCAGATCGGCGATGTGGTCTGCACGGGTGGCACCGCGATTGACCACCACCAGCGTCTTGGAGGTGCGGTGGGCGTACCGCGCGAACCGCAATCCGCTCATCACGGTCAGCGACGACCCGGCGACCAGCAGCGCATCGCTCTCGTCGATCATCGCGAACGATTGTGCGACAAGTTCTCTCGAAGCGTTCTCGCCGAAGTACACGATGTCGGGTTTGAGGATGCCACCGCATCGCGGGCAGGGTGCGACAACGAAATCGGCGGTGTCGTCGAGTGCTACGTCGGCGTCGGGGGCCACCTCGATCGCACCGCGGCCGGACACCCGGGCCGCGAAGTCCGGGTTGAGGTCCTCGAGCATCTCCGCGAGCCGGTGACGCGACAGGGTCGCATCGCAGTCCAGGCAGCGCACTCGCCCGTAACAACCGTGCAACTCGACCACCCGGCGGGTTCGCGCCTTGGTGTGCAGCATGTCGACATTCTGGGTGATGACACCGGTGAGGCGTCCCTGGCGTCCGAGTTCGGCGAGCGCATGATGACCGGCGTTGGGAGTCGCGGCGTCCATGTGGCGCCAACCGAGGTGATTGCGTGCCCAATAGTGGCGGCGGAATTCCGGGGAGGACAAGAACATCTGCACGGTCATCGGTGTGCGGGCCGGCGCGCCGGGACTGCGGTAGTCGGGGATACCGGAGTCGGTGGAGAGGCCTGCGCCGGTCAGGGCGGTGATCCGGGCCCCGTCGAGCAGTGCCGAGAGCCGATCGAGGGCGACATCGAGGCGCTCCTCGAGCGGGGTCGGTTCGGCGGGGGTCCAGCCGATCTGCAGACGGGTACGCACCTCATCCAGGATAGGGCCACCACGCGAGTTGCCCGCGCACTCCGCATGCTCACTCGGTGAGCGGCAGGGGAGTGCACGGGCAACTCGTGGACGACCGGTGACGGCCGGTGTGTCAGACGTCGGCGGTCTCGGCGTGCTTGCCGGACGGCTGTTCGGGCACGGTGACCAGCGGGTAAACGCCGTCCTCGTCGTGCACCTCGGTACCGACCACCGGCGGATTGAACACGCACAGCATGCGCATCTGCGTCTGCGCGGTGACGGTGTGCCGCTCGTGACCGTTGAGCAGATACATCGTGCCCGGAGCCAGGGGATAGGTCTCGCCGGTCTCCCGGTCGAGCAGGGTGCCGGTGCCCTCGACGAGCCATACGGCCTCGATGTGGTTGGCGTAGTGGAATTCGTTGACACTGCCGGCGTTGATGGTGGTCTCGTGGAACGAGAACCCGACCCGGTCTCCGCCGAGCACGATGCGCTTGGACACCCAATTGCCCTTGGGGTCGGCGACGTCTCGGTCGGTTCCGGTGATCTCGTCTGTGGTGCGGACGATCATGCGAGCACCTCCTCGGTGGCATCGGCGAGGATCCCCAACCCGTGGTCGAGATCCTCGGTGGAAATGGTCAGCGGCGGAAGGAGTTTGACGACCTCGTCGGACGGACCGGAGGTCTCGGCGAGCAGGCCGGCGCCGAAGGCGGCGGCGCACACCTTGCCGGCGTCGGCGGGCTCGGCGAACACCAGTCCGCGTGCCATGCCGCGGCCGCGGGTCGAGACGCCCTCGTGCCGGGCGGCGAGCGTGGAGAGCACCTCGTTGATCTGTCGGCCCTTCATGTGGACGTCACGGGAGAGCGAATCGTCGGACCAGTAGTGCTCGATCGCCTTGGCCGCGGTGACGAACGCGGGATTGTTGCCGCGGAAGGTGCCGTTGTGCTCGCCCGGCGACCACACATCGAGGTCGCGGCGGATGAGCACGAGTGCCAGCGGCAACCCGTATCCGCTGATCGACTTGGACAGCGTGACGATGTCGGGCTTGATCCCGGCCTCTTCGAAGGAGAAGAACTCACCGGTGCGGCCGCAGCCCATCTGCACGTCGTCGACGATCAGCAGGATGTCGCGACGCCGGCAGAGCTCGGAGAGCGCACGCAACCACTCCGCGCGCGCGACGTTGACCCCACCCTCGCCCTGCACGGTCTCGACGATGACCGCCGCGGGCAGGTTGAGTCCGCTGCCGGAGTCGTCGAGCACCCGCTCGAACCAGCTGAAGTCCTCGACGGCCCCGCCGAGGTAGTTGTCGAACGGCATCGGGGTCGCGTGCACGAGCGGGATACCCGCGCCGGCGCGCTTCATCGAGTTGCCGGTCACCGACAGCGAGCCGAGGGTCATGCCGTGGAACGCGTTGGTGAAACTCACGATCGATTCACGGCCGGTGACCTTGCGGGCCAGCTTCAGTGCCGACTCGACGGCGTTGGTGCCGGTCGGTCCCGGGAACTGGATCTTGTAGTCCAGATCGCGCGGCGCGAGGATCTTGGAGGTGAACTCCTCGATCAGCCGACCCTTGGCCACGGTGGCCATGTCGAGACCGTGGGTGATGCCGTCGGATTCGATGTATTCGAGCAACGCGGACTTGAGGACCGGGTTGTTGTGGCCGTAGTTGAGCGCACCGGCCCCGGCGAAGAAGTCCAGGTAGCGGTCGCCGTTGGTGTCGGTCAGCCACGACCCACGAGCCTGGCCGAACACCGTCGGCCAGCTGCGGCAGTAACTGCGGACCTCGGATTCGTGTTGGGTGAAGACCGAATCATCGATCGAGGTCTTCTTGGCGGTGGGTTGGTCGTTCATGGTTATTCCTCCAATGTGGGAAATCTGTGAGGCCGTCGCCCGGGGCGCGCGTCGCGTCGCCACCGCAGGTGAGATCCGCACAGAGCGGATCGGCGTGGCCCGCGCGGGGATACCGGTGCGCACCAACATGTACGGAGCAACCTGATCGACACATGTTGTGCGGAACCATCTTTGACCGTGTGGCTGGTGGATCAGGACCGGCTCGGGAGCCGACTCCTGTTGCCCGGGATCAGGGTTCGGGAACCTCGGGCTCGAGCAGATAGAGGTCCTCGGGCTCGTGTGCGTCCGGGAAGTCGCCGGCGGCGAAAAGGTCGCGCCGGGCGAATCGGAGTCCGCGAGCGGCAGCCACCGATGCGAACAATCGTTGCGAGGCAACGTTGTCGGGGCTGATGGTGGTGTGCATGGCCACCACCCCGCGTCGTGCGGCACGATCGAAGAGTCGATGCAGCATCGTTGCTGCGATCCCGTGACCGCGATACGCGTCGTCGACCGCGACCTGCCAGACCATGAGGGTCGACGGGTCGGACGGACGTCGATATCCGGTGACGAATCCTGCAGTGCGGCCGTCGACCTCGGCGACGATGGACGTCTCGGCGAAGTCTCGGCACCACAGTACGTAGGCGTAGCTGGAATTCACGTCGAGCACCTGGGAGTCCTTGGCAATCTCCCAGAGTCGGGTACCGTCGGCCACCGAGGGAACCCGGTAGTCGAGAGTGAGAAGGGGTGATGGGGCCGTTCTTGTGTGGGACGGGCTCATAACGCATTCGACGTTAACAACGTGTGTCGACGAATTCACCTGCCTGCGTCAATCGGTGGGGAAATGCCCCCTCAATGCCCAGTTCATCCGGTATTTGTGATGCGGGACACAAACGTTTGCGACGACTCGCTGCGGGTGGGCGAATTGTCCGGCGGCGACCGCGGTGACGACCCGGTGGCGCCGCCCGTCGAGGGGGACGGCTCAACCGAATCGGCAATGGGAGAATGGTTCGGTGACCCGGATCATCGCCGGCCGCCACGGCGGACGACCACTGAAGGTTCCCGACGCCGGGACCCGGCCCACCTCCGATCGGGTGCGCGAGGCGGTGTTCAACATTCTCGACGCCCGGATCGATCTGGAGGGTGCCGCCATCCTCGACCTCTATGCCGGGTCCGGTGCGCTGGGCCTCGAAGCACTCTCCCGTGGCGCGTCCTCGGCCGTGTTCGTCGACAGCCGTCGTCGCGCCACCGCTGTCGTCACCGCCAACCTGAGGGCGCTCGGCGTCGCCGAGGTGGGCCGGGTGATCACCGCACCGGTGTCGGCGTTCCTGGCCGGCCCGGCCCGAGCGGAGGTCCCGGCCCGAGTAGGTGTGACGGGTCGCTTCGATGTGATCTTCTCCGACCCGCCCTATGCACTCACCGACGACGAGGTGCACGGTGACCTCGCGGCGCTCGGCGCGGGCGGTTGGCTCGCCGACGGTGGCCTACTGGTCCTCGAGCGGGGCCGCCGGGCCACGACGAGATGGCCGGTCGGCTGGGAGGTCGTCACCGACAAGTCCTACGGCGACACCACGGTGCAGGTCGCGCGAGTCACCGGCGGGGAGGCCGGGTAGGTTCTGCAGAGTATGACCAGTGCGGTGATCCCCGGCTCCTTCGATCCCTTCACGCGCGGCCACCGTTACGTCGTCGAGCGGGCTGCTGCGTGTTTCGACGAGCTGGTGGTCACCGTTGTCGTCAATCCCAACAAGCGCGGCCTGTTCTCGGTCCCGGAGCGGCTCGAACTGATCCGGGAGGACTGCGCCGATCTGCCCAATGTGCGGGTGGATCAGTGGACCGGCCTGCTCGTCGACTATCTCAGAGAGAACGCGATCCACTCCATCGTCAAGGGTCTGCGCTCGTCGGTGGACTTCGACTACGAGCTTCCGATGGCGCAGATGAATCGTGAGCTGGCCGACGTCGAGACCGTGTTCCTGCTGACCGATCCGCGCTTCGCGCACGTCTCGAGTTCGCTGGTGAAAGAGGTCGCCAAGCTCGGCGGCGACGTGACACCTTTTCTCTCCCCGCACATCCACCGGCGCCTCGAGGCGATCCTGGCCGGTGAACGCAGCGTCTGACGAACGCAGCGTCTGACGAACGCAGGTCTGAGGAACGCAGCGTCAGACGAATAACGCAGCGTCAGACGACTATGGTGTCCGACGCCGACGCCACGAGACTTTCACTCATCGACGAATGTAAATACTGACCGCTGCGGCGCGCGGTATTAGCGTGAGCGAGACGGTCATGAGCGTCAACGTCAAGCCCTGGCTGGTTGACCGGCAACCCTCGCATCGCGGTGGGGTGCCCCAGGTGACGACCGGATCGGGAATGTCCCGATAAGCGTGATGGAAACGGCCACAACGATTTCGTGAGGAGTCGTCGTGCCGTCGTGGTCGTCGGTACCCGCGGGATACGCCCGGGGTGTCGTCGGGCACGCCTCTCCTCGCGTGCCCCGTTCCCCGGTTGGAGGAGAGTGCCGACATGTCCGCCCCATCGCCGTCCACGAGTGCCGATCCACACCCGGCGCCGTCGGGGGACTCGCACCCGTCGTCGGCGGGCACGACTACGCCGCCGGTCGCCGAACGCGTTGCGCCCCTGCGTCATCCCGGCCGGTGGGTTCTCGCCGCGATCGTGCTCATCGTCGGCGCGCAGTTGGTCCACGGCCTGGCCACCAACGCGTTCTTCCAATGGGATCGGTTCGGGTACTGGTTCTTTCGCCCCGTCATTCTCGAAGGCCTCGGAGTCACCTTGGAGGTCGCAGCGTACAGTGCGGTGCTCGCCCTGGCCGTGGGTATCGTCCTGGCGCTGATGCGGCTGTCGAACAATCCCGTGCTCGCGGCGGTCAGCTGGGGTTACGTCTGGTTCTTTCGATCGATCCCGCTGATCGTACTGCTCCTCATCCTGTTCAACTTCGGGGCGCTCTACCAGAGTCTGAGTATCGGTGTTCCGTTCGGCCCGGGACTGTTTCATTTCTCCGAGGCCGATCTCGCCACCCCGTTCCTGATCGCCGTCATCGGTATCACCGTCCACGAGGCGGCGTTCGCCGCCGAGATCGTGCGCGGCGGCATCCTGTCGGTCGACGCGGGCCAACACGAAGCCGCTGCCGCACTGGGCATTCCACGTCGGTATCACTTTCTGCGCATCACATTGCCGCAGGCTCTGCGGTCCATCGTGCCGTCGTATGTGAATCTGCTGATCGGGCTGATCAAGTCGACATCGCTGGTCTACTACGTGTCGCTACTCGATTTGTTCGGCGTGGTCTCGACCCAGTCGAGCACCTATTCCGGTGACATCATCCCACTGCTGATGGTGGCGACGGTCTGGTATGTGATCCTCACCAGCGCCGTCTCGATCGTGCAGTTCTACGTCGAGCGCTACTTCGCGCGAGGGGCGGTCCGCACCCTGCCCCCCACGCCGATACAGCGATTGCGGTTCGCTGTTGCCGGCGCTCGCCGGAGCATCGCCCTGCGTCCCTGGGAGCGTGCCGCATGACGCGCGCCGCCATCACACCGGACACGACGTCGACCGGTGCCGAGGTGCAGATCGTGGGCGCCCACCGCTTCTACGCCGACCACCACGTCCTCAAGGGCATCGACCTCACGATCCGCCCGGGAGAGGTGACGGTGATCCTCGGACCCTCGGGCTCGGGCAAGTCGACCCTGCTCCGTGCCGTGAACCATCTCGAACGGCTTGACGCAGGCCACGTCAGCGTGGGCGGCGAACTGATCGGCGTCCGCCGTACCGGCGGCCGTCTCCGGGAATTGCCCGAACGCGAGATCCTGCGACAGCGACGCCGCATCGGCTACGTCTTCCAGTCGTTCAACCTGTTCTCCAACCTCACCGCCGGCCAGAATGTCGCGGCACCACTGGTCTCGACCGGCCGGATCACCCGCGCGGACGCCGAGCGAGCTGCCCGCGCACTCCTTGCGCGCGTGGGACTCTCGGACAGGTACGACGCATATCCGCGCCAGCTCTCCGGCGGTCAGCAACAGCGGGTCGCCATCGCCCGGGCGCTGGCCGTCGAGCCGGGGGTGCTGCTCTTTGACGAGCCGACCTCGGCGCTCGATCCCGAGCTCGTGGGCGACGTCCTCGCGGTGATCCGTGATCTCGCCGCCACCGGCACCACCTTGATCGTGGTGACCCACGAGATCGGCTTCGCCCGCGAGGTCGCCGACACCATCGTCTTCCTCGACGACGGCCGCATCGTCGAGCAGGGCACCCCGGATCAGGTCCTCGATCATCCGACACACCAGCGCACCAAGGACTTCCTGCTCCGAGTGCTCTGACCGCCACACATCGACCACCACACACCGACTCACCGACCGCCACCACCGTCGACGACCCCGCCGGGGCACGTCGTCATCCTCCCTGCCGTCACACCCCAGAAACGGAGTAACTCCATGTCACCAACGCGTTCCGCCGATCGCGTCACCCCCCGAACGCGCGCTCGTCGCCGGGCCGCGACGCGGCTCGGTGCCGTCACCGTGGCACTCGGCCTCGTCGGCGGTCTGCTCACCGCGTGCTCGGGCGGTTCCACCGACGCCGCGCAACCATCCGGAAAGCCGGGCGACGTCGTCATCGGGGCGGTGTCCAACGGCGCCGCCAACCAAATCGATGTGACTGTGCCGCAGGTCGATTCGATTCGCAACGCGCTGCCGGCGGCGGTGCGTGACTCCGGGGAGCTGTCGATCGGGATCGGGGCACTGCCCTCGGGGTATCCGCCTCTGGCGTTCATCGGGTCCGATCAGCACACGCTGACCGGCGCCGAACCCGACCTCGGCCGCCTCGTAGCGGCTGTCTTCGGGCTCACACCGGTGATCACCAACGCCACGTGGGAGAACCTCTTCGTCGGAATCGACAGCGGGCGAACAGATGTCGGATTCTCCAACATCACCGTCACCGAAGAGCGCAAGGAAAAATACGACTTCGCGACCTACCGCAAGGACGAAATCGCCTTCGAAGTGCTCAAGGCGAGCTCCTGGAACTTCGACGGCAACTACGAGAGCCTTGCGGGCAAGAAGGTGGCCGTCGGGTCGGGCACCAACCAGGAACGCCTACTGCTGGAGTGGCGGGACAAGCTCACCGCCGAGGGCAAGACCCTCGACGTCGTCTACTTCCCGGACGCCAACTCGATCAACCTGGCCCTTGCCTCGGGCAAGATCGACGCCTACCTCGCGCCGAATCCGAGCATCTCCTATCACGTCCGGCAGACCGCGGGCACCCCGAAAGCCACCCGTGTCGCCGGCACGTATTCCGGGGCCGGGTCGACGCTGCAGGGATTGATCGCGGCCACGACGAAGAAGGGTGACGAACTCGTCGGGCCGCTCGCCGACGCGATCAACCACCTGATCACCACGGGTGTGTACGCGAAGTGGCTGGCCGCGTGGAACCTCTCCGCCGAGGCCGTGCCGACGTCACAGGTGAATCCGCCCGGTCTGCCGCGCAACGACAGCTGAGGTGGCCGGGATGAAGACGGGTGGGACAGAGAGGGGCGGGATGGAAAAGGAGTCGTGCCGATGGGACATCATCGAGTCATGAGTGAGCGCACGGCTGATGCTTCGCCGATGCCCCGTTTGGGTGTCGACGTCCTCGACGATCCGGTCCGATCGTCGCTGACCGGTCACCACCGGCATCTCGCGCAACGGCGCGGACGGGTGTTGCGCTACCGACGCGACGTGTCGGTGTTCGCGGCGTTCCCACTCGATCCCGGCCCCGCGGATTGGTCGGACGCCGTAGAGCTCTTCGGTCCCGGTGGCACACTGCCGATCTCGGGGTCGATGCCGACGCCGCCGCCCGGCTGGGCGACGACGATGGCCCTGCCCGGTGTGCAGATGATCGCCCGTGCCGTCGAGTCCGCACCGGATCCGGCGGCGGTGATCCTCACCGACGACGACGTCCCCGAGATGCTCGACCTCGTCGCCCGCACCCGACCCGGGCCGTTCCTGCCGCGCACCATCGAGATGGGCACCTATCTCGGACTCAGGCACGGTGGCGCGTTGATCGCGATGGCAGGGGAGCGACTACATCCGGCCGGCGCCACCGAGATCAGTGCCGTGTGCACCGATCCGGCACACCGGGGTCGGGGGCTGGCGTCGCGTCTGGTCCTGGCTGTCGCCGACGGGATCGTTCGGCGCGGTGAGATCCCGTTCCTGCACACCGCGGCCGAGAACGTCACGGCGATCCGCCTCTACGAATCACTGGGCTTCGAACTGCGCAAGGAGCTGGTCTTCGGGTCGTTCCGGATACCCGACTGACCGCACACCCTGTTGCGTTCGCGTACCACGCGACACGCCGATCACTGTGACCTCCGTAGTCACACACATCCCATTCGGCACAATAGTCACAGACGTTTCACCAGATGACCATTGGCGTGAGCCGGATTGGGGTGGCTGTGTACCGGGTATTTGAAGCGCTCGACGAACTCGTTGCGATCGTCGAGGAGGCGCGGAGTGTCCCCATGACCGCCGGATGTGTGGTCCCGCGGGGAGATGTGCTCGAACTGCTCGACGACATCAAGGACTCGATCCCGGGTGAGCTCGACGACGCCCAGGACGTTCTCGACAGCCGTGACTCGATGCTCGAGGACGCGCGTTCGCACGCAGACACCGTGATCGGCAACGCCGATTCCGAGTCGGAAGCGGTGCTCGCCCACGCCCGTGCCGAGGCCGACCGCATCCTCGCCGACGCCAAGTCGCAGGCCGACCGCATGGTCGACGAGGCAAGCAATCACGGCAAGTCCCTCGTCGAGGACGCGACCGAAGAGGCTCGGCGGCTTTCGTCCAGCGCGGCCCGCGAATTCGAGGCCGTCACCGGGCGGGCACGCGCCGAGGCGCAGCGCACCATCGACGCCGCGAACAACACCTACGACAAGTCGGTCGCCGACGGCATTGCCGAACAGCAGCGTCTGGTGTCCGAGGCCGAGGTCGTCGCCGCCGCGAAATCCGAGGCCGAGCGCATCATCGACGCGGCACACGCCGAGGCCGACCGGTTGCGCGGTGACTGCGACGTCTACGTCGACGAGAAGCTGGCGCAATTCGAGGAAACCCTCACCAACACCCTGCGGTCGGTGAACCGCGGTCGCCATCAGCTGCGTACCGGCGCGGGCATGCACGATTACGTCGAATATCCCCGCAGCGTCGACCACGATCCGGCCCGCGGTCGGGCCCGGTCCGAGGCCGCCGACGACGTTTCGCCGCTCGCGGTCTGAGTCCGCGAAGCGGTGCCGACACGGGCCGGGCGAGCTCATTCGAGGATTCGCTGACCCGGGCGTATGGTGCATCTGTGGCCGAAAACGCAGTGACCCCAGGTGTGAGCACGGGTGAGGCATCCGCGCACGCCCGTGATCCCTTCGTGCTCGACATCCGCTCTCTCGGACGTCGTCCGGGGACGATGACCGAGGTGCACCGGACCGCCGTGACACCCGAACGGCTCGGGCTGGAGATGATCGGTATCCCCGCCGCGTCCGAGGTGGATCTCGACCTGCGACTCGAGTCGGTGAGCGAGGGAGTTCTCGTCAGCGGCACGGTCTGCGGCGAAACCGAGGGCCAGTGTTCGCGGTGTCTCGAACCCGTCGACGGGACCGTCACCGTCTTCCTGACCGAGCTCTTCGCCTATCCCGACAGTGAGACCGAGCAGACCACCGACGCCGACGAGATCCACCGCATCAACGACGACCGGATCGACCTCGAGCAGTCCATCATCGACGCCGTCGCGCTCGAACTGCCGATGTCGCCGTTGTGTACCGAGGACTGTGAGGGCCTGTGCAGTGTGTGCGGTGTGCGCATGGC
>NZ_MVPX01000164.1:0-3480 GCF_002043085.1 Gordonia sp. i37
CCTGCCGATGTCGCCGTTGTGTACCGAGGACTGTGAGGGCCTGTGCAGTGTGTGCGGTGTGCGCATGGCCACCGCAGAACCCGGCCACGGACACGAGATCATCGACCCGCGCTGGGCCGGTCTCGCCCAGAAGTTCGCCGATGTCGATGAGGAGTCGTCCGACACCGATCCCGAGCAGTCCCGGGGTCCGCAGTGAGCGAAGGCAGACGTCGGGGGAAACAACCCCCGTCGTGCGTTCCTCTGCTGTCCGCACTCGGCGCCGAGATCTCCGACGAGCTGCTGACCCTGGCTCTGACACATCGTTCCTACGCCTACGAACACGGGGGCCTGCCGACCAACGAGCGCCTGGAGTTCCTGGGCGACTCGGTACTCGGCGTGGTCATCACCGAACGGCTGTATCTGCGTTTCCCCGACCGGCCCGAGGGCGAGCTGGCCAAGATCCGGGCGAGTGTGGTGAACATGCACGCGCTCGCCGGTGTGGCCCGCGGCCTCTCCGACGACGGGCTCGGGGCCTACCTGTACCTGGGCCGAGGTGAGGAGCTCACCGGCGGTCGCGACAAGGACTCGATCCTCGCCGACGGTCTCGAATCATTGTTCGGTGCGGTCTATCTCGAACACGGCCTCGAGGTGTCGCAACGCGTCATCGGTGATCTCTTCGACGAGATCATCGACCGTGCAGGCGATCTCGGTGCCGGACTGGACTGGAAGACCTCACTTCAGGAGCTCACCGCCGAGCACGGTTTCGGGCCGCCGCAGTATCAGGTCTCCTCGACCGGGCCGGACCACAACAAGGAGTTCACCGCGGTTGCCGTGGTGGCCGGCGAGAGCGTCGGAGAAGGTGTCGGCCGGACCAAGAAAGAAGCCGAGCAAAAGGCGGCGGCACTGGCCTGGCAGACCCTGACCGACCGCGCCGGGGCGTCGTGACCACCCCGCGCCGGAGCGTCGATGCCTGAATTACCCGAGGTCGAGACCGTGCGCCTGGGCTTGGCCGATCACGTTGTCGGGCAACGGATCACCACGGTCGAGGTACTCCACCCCCGCGCGGTACGCCGCCACGCGGGCGAATCCGCCGATCTCGCGTCGCGGCTCGCGGGGAAGACCGTCACCGCTGCGCGCCGTCGTGGCAAATACCTCTGGCTCGACGTCGCCGACGACACCGACGACGCCGCGCTGGTCGTCCACCTCGGGATGAGCGGCCAGATGCTCATCGCACGGGCGGGAGCACCCGACCACACCCACCTGCGTATCCGCGCACAACTCGCCGACGGCAACGAGCTGCGCTTCGTCGATCAGCGTACCTTCGGTGGCTGGCACGTCGACGAGCATGTGCCCGACCCGTTCACGCCCGAGAATGCGTCTGCTGCAATGGATTCGGACGACGGGGTGTTGCCCCGCGTGCCCGCGTCGATCGCACACATCGCGCCGGACCCGTTCGATCCGGGCTTCGACACCTCGGCCGTCGTCGCGAGGATCCGTGCGCGACACACCGAGATCAAAAGAGCACTGCTCGATCAGACGATCATCTCCGGGGTCGGCAACATCTACGCCGACGAGGCCCTCTGGCTCGCCCGGCTGCACGGCACCAGGGTCACCGACACGTTGGCGCCCAAGAAGATTCGCGAACTGATCGACGCCGCCGCCGACGTCATGGCACAAGCACTGAAGGTCGGCGGTACATCGTTCGACGCGCTCTACGTCAACGTCAACGGACAGTCCGGCTACTTCGAGCGGTCGCTCAACGCCTATGGTCGCGAGGGTCAGCCGTGCCGGCGGTGCGGACGGATCATGCGTCGTGAGCACTTCATGAACCGCAGTTCGTTCTCCTGTCCGCAGTGTCAGCGCCGACCACGGATGTGACCCGCGCCGCCGGTTGCCGGTACCCCGGAAGCATCGGCCCGCCCGCGACGTTGGGTGCCACGAGGACCATGGACGAAGGAGCGATCTCAGGATGACCGTCGAGAATCACGCCGACCGGCACGGCACGGCCGACAAGGGCAACGCGGCCGCCGCGCCGCATCAGCACACCGAGCTGTGGGTGGAGCGCACCGGAACGCGTCGCTACACCGGTCGTTCCTCGCGGGGAGCCGAGGTACTCGTCGGTTCCGAGGACGTCGAAGGCGTCTTCACACCCGGCGAGCTCCTGAAAATCGCGCTGGCCGCATGCACCGGCATGTCGTCGGACAGGCCGCTGTCGCGACGACTCGGCGACGACTACGACGCGACGATCCGGGTGAGCGGCACCGCCGACCGGGACAACGAGGTGTACCCGCGTCTCGACGAGGTGCTCGAAGTGGATCTGTCCGAACTCGACCCGGAGGCCGCGCAACGCCTACTCGTCGTCGTCGAGCGCGCGATCGACGCGGTGTGCACCGTCGGGCGGACCATCAAAGCCGGAGCCGAGGTCGGCCTGCGCATCGACACCGAGTGAGACAGGACGAGACCACGATGACCGACGACGCCGATAGCGCCGATGCGATCCGGCTGACCGCCTACGTCCACGGACACGTGCAGGGAGTCGGGTTCCGATGGTGGACACGTTCCCGCGCACTGGAACTCGGCCTCGTCGGATACGCCGCCAACCAACCCGACGGTCGGGTGCGCGTCGTCGCCCAGGGACCGGCCGAGGCGGTGCGCGCGCTCGTCGCGCTCCTGCGTTCCGACACGACGCCGGGGCACGTGGATCTCGTCGTCGACTCCTACGACGCACCGCGCGCCGGTGTGACCGGATTCGTCGAGAAGTAGGCCCGGGGGCGGGCCCCGCCTCGTCCGAGATGAGTAGGCTGTACCGTCGTGCACCTCAAGTCGCTCACCCTCAAGGGCTTCAAGTCCTTCGCGTCGGCGACCACCCTGCGCTTCGAGCCCGGGATCACCTGCGTGGTCGGGCCCAACGGGTCCGGCAAGTCCAACGTCGTCGACGCGCTGACCTGGGTGATGGGGGAGCAGGGCGCCAAGGCACTGCGCGGCGGAAAGATGGAGGACGTCATCTTCGCCGGAACCTCGGGCCGCCCACCGCTGGGCCGCGCCGAGGTCACCCTCACCATCGACAACTCCGACGGCGCGCTCCCCATCGAATACTCCGAGGTGTCGATCACCCGCCGCATGTTCCGCGACGGGGCGGGCGAATACGAGATCAACGGCAACTCGTGCCGACTGATGGACGTCCAGGAGCTGCTGTCGGACTCCGGAATCGGCCGGGAAATGCACGTCATCGTCGGGCAGGGGCGCCTCGCGGCCATCCTCGAATCCCGGCCGGAAGATCGCCGCGCCTTCATCGAGGAGGCCGCAGGCGTCCTCAAACACCGCAAACGCAAGGAGAAAGCGGTCCGCAAACTGCAGTCGATGCAGGCCAACCTGGACCGCCTGTCCGACCTGACCGCCGAACTGCGCCGCCAGCTCAAACCACTCGGACGCCAGGCCGAGGTGGCACGCCGCGCGCAGACCATCCAGGCCGACCTCCGCGACGCCCGGCTACGGCTGGGC
>NZ_MVPX01000165.1:0-1616 GCF_002043085.1 Gordonia sp. i37
CTCCGCCGAACTCGATGCCGTGTCGGGTGAACTCGCCGATCACGAAGAGCATCTCGCACAGGTGGTGCCCGCCGCAGAGGCCGCCGGTCAGGCATGGTTCACGCTCTCGGCATTGGCCGAGCGGGTCGACGCCACCGCCCGCGTCGCCACCGAACGCAGCCGTTATCTCGACGAACCGGTCACCGCGTCCAGCGGTCCCGACCCCGAGGACCTCGAACGCCAGGCCGACGAGGCCGCCGAGACCGAGGCGGAGATGACGGCCGCGGTGGAAAGCGCCGCCGAGTTCCTTGAAGGCGCCAAAGACGAACTGGCGCAACGCGAACGGGCTGCCGCAGCGGCAGAGCAGGCGCATCTGGCCGCGGTGCGGGCGATCGCCGACCGTCGGGAGGGCCTCGCACGCCTCGAAGGGCAGGTCGACAATCTGCGGACCAAGGCCGATTCGGTCGACGCCGAGACCACACGTCTGACCGAGGCCATCGCCGCCGCGGTCGAGCGTTCGCAGATCGCGCAAACCCAGCAGGACGAGGTGGCCGAGTCGTTGGGTGAACTCGAAGCCTCGGAGAAGGGCCTCGACGAACACCACGAGCGCTGTGTCAGCGCGCTCAACCTGTCGAACGAGCGTGTCGCGACACTGCAGGCCGAGGAACGCGAGGCCGAACAGCGGATCGCGTCGTTGACCGCGCGCATCGAAGCCCTGTCGGTGGGCCTCGAGCGAGGCGACGGCGGTGCCTGGCTGATGGAGAATGTGGCCGACGGACTCCTCGGTCCCATGTCGGAGCTGTTGACCGTCGACGCCGGCTACGAGACCGCGATCGCCGGTGCGCTCGGCGGTGCGGTCGATGCGATCGCCGCCGCCGATCCGTCGTCGGCGCTGCGCGCCCTCGAGTTGCTCAAAGCCGGTGACGGTGGCCGGGCGTCGATGATCGTCGGCGGCCTGACCCACACTCCCTCACCACGCACCGACCCGCTTCCCGACGGAGCGGTGTGGGCGTCGTCGGTGGTGACCTGCGCGCCGTCCGTCCGGGCCGCGATCGAGCTGATCCTCGCCGACACCGTCCTGGTGGACAGCACCGAGGCCGCCGTCGAGGTGGCCGGAGCGCTCGGCGTGCGCGCGGTCACCGGCGACGGCGACCGGGTGTCCCGCGCGACCATCGAAGGCGGATCATCACACCGGCCGTCGACGTTGGAGGTCCAGTCGGCGATCGACACCGCGACCACCGACCTCGCCGCCACCCGCCGGCGGGTCGAAGAACTTGCCGCCGCCCTGCAGGGTGCGTTGGCCGAACAGCAACAGCGCCGGGAAGCCGCCGAACAGGCACTCGCTGCGCTGCACGAGTCCGACAGCGCCGTGGGCGGGGCATACGAACATCTCGCCCGGCTCGGACAGGAGATCCGCGCGGCGCAGGCCGAGGCCGACCGGCTCACCCGGCAGCGCAACTTCGTCGAGACCGGCCGCGCCGAGACGGTCGCGAAACTCGACGAACTCGAACAACGTCTGGCACTCGCCCAGGGTGAGGGCACCGAAGAACCGACCGGCGAGGTCGATTCGGGCGAACGCACACTGGCAGCCGAGGCGGTGGCCGCGGCCCGCAGCGCCGAGATGGAGGCACGGCTGG
>NZ_MVPX01000166.1:0-16182 GCF_002043085.1 Gordonia sp. i37
GGTGGCCCGCGCGCAGGCCACCTTGCGGATCGAACAACTCGAGGAGCAGGTACTCGAGCAGTTCGCGATGGCGCCCGACGACCTCGTCGCGGAATATGGGCCGGACGTGCCGATGCCGCCGTCGGCGCTCGAAATGGCCGAGTACGAGGCCGCCAAGGCACGTGGTGATCAGGTGGTGGCCCCGGCGCCGATGCCCTTCGACCGCGCCACCCAGGAGTCACGGGCCAAGAAGGCACAGAAAGACCTCAACACGTTGGGACGGGTGAACCCCCTCGCGCTCGAGGAATTCGCCGCACTCGAGGAGCGCTACACGTTCCTCTCTGCGCAACTCGAGGACGTCAAGGCCGCCCGCAAGGACCTGATGTCGGTGGTCGAGGAGGTCGACGCCCGCATCCTGCAGGTGTTCACCGAGGCCTACGCCGACGTGGAACGCGAATTCGCACAGGTGTTTTCGACACTGTTCCCCGGCGGTGAGGGCCGACTGATCCTCACCGAACCCGGCGACATGCTCACCACCGGAGTCGAGGTCGAGGCCCGGCCGCCGGGGAAGAAGGTCAAACGCCTGTCTCTGCTGTCCGGCGGCGAGAAGTCGTTGACCGCGGTCGCCATGCTGGTCGCCATCTTCCGTGCGCGGCCGTCGCCGTTCTACGTGATGGACGAGGTCGAGGCAGCACTCGACGACACCAACCTGCGACGCCTGATCAGTCTGTTCGAGCAACTGCGGGAACGGTCACAGCTGATCGTGATCACCCACCAGAAGCCGACGATGCAGGTCGCCGACGCGCTCTACGGCGTCAGCATGCGCGGCGACGGGATCACCACGGTGATCTCCCAACGGTTGCGGGGGGTCGACGTCCCGGTCGCCGCGACCCCAGAACTCGCGACCCCGGAACCCGCGACCGACTGACACATCCCGACGGACACCCCCGACCGCAAGACCGACGGAGAACAGGACCTGTGCACCAGTGAACACCGACATCATCATCGGCATCGTCATCGCGGTGGTCGTGATCCTCGCGCTCATCGTGGTGGGCATCGTGCTCGCCCGGCGGCGGCGGATCTCGCTCACCGACCAGCCCGACAGCCAGGTCACCGACGGCAGCAAGCCCCAGGTCGACAGATCGGGTGGATACCAGGCCGGGTCGGGTTTCAGTTTCAGCCAGGGCG
The DNA here is from genome assembly GCF_002043085.1 of Gordonia sp. i37. Classification (NCBI taxonomy): domain Bacteria; kingdom Bacillati; phylum Actinomycetota; class Actinomycetes; order Mycobacteriales; family Gordoniaceae; genus Gordonia; species Gordonia sp. i37. The sequence goes on from NZ_MVPX01000166.1 coordinate 1,168, forward strand.
GGGCGGGTACCGCCACCGCGCCGCCACCGGCACCTGGCCCGACGCCGACCGTCGAGCCGGTGCTGCCGTCGCAGGAGCGCACCGAGACCGACGGCCAGCCCGCCGTCGGCGACGATGCCTCCATCCCACGTGACTCGGTCAAGCGTGGAATCTCCGAGGTCAGCCTCCCCGACGCCACCGACGACGGCGGCCCGGCTCCCGCCGACAGCGCTCCCGACGTCGCCGACAGCGCCCCCGATACCGTCGACAGCGCTCCCGACGTCACCGACAGCGCTCCCGACGTCACCGACAGCGCTCCCGCCGACACCGACAGCGCTCCCGCCGACAGCGCTCTCGATACCGAGGCGGCCGCCCCGGCGGATGCCTCCGGCGCCACCCAGGCGCCTGCTCGCGAGGAGATCGCGCCGACCGCGGGGCGTCTCGGTCGGCTCCGCGGCCGTCTGTCGCGCTCGCAGGGCGCGATCGGCAAGAGCATGCTCGGGTTGCTCGGCGCCGGCGACCTCGACGAGGACAGCTGGGAAGAGATCGAGGACACCCTGGTGATGGCCGACCTCGGCACCGCGTCGACGACTGCCGTCGTGGAGCGGTTGCGTACCGATCTGGCCACCAACCCGGTACGCACCGCCGATGACGCCCGGGCACTGCTCAAGCGTGTTCTCGTCGATCAGCTCCACCCCGAGATGGACCGATCCGTGCGCGCCCTACCGCACGCCGACAAGCCGGCCGTGATCCTGGTCGTCGGCGTCAACGGCACCGGGAAGACCACCACCACCGGCAAGCTCGCGAGAGTGCTCGTCGCCGACGGGCGACGGGTGCTGCTCGGCGCCGCCGACACCTTCCGCGCGGCCGCCGCCGATCAGCTCCAGACCTGGGGCGAGCGGGTGGGCGCCGACATCGTGCGCGGCAAGGAACAGGCCGATCCGGCATCGGTCGCCTTCGACGCCGTCGCGAAGGGCATCGACTCGGGCGTCGACGTGGTCATGATCGACACCGCAGGTCGCCTGCACACCAAGACCGGACTCATGGACGAGCTGGGCAAGGTCAAGCGCGTCGTGGAGAAGAAGGCGCCCGTCGACGAGGTGTTGCTGGTTCTCGACGCGACGGTGGGGCAGAACGGTCTCACCCAGGCCCGGGTGTTCGCCGAGGTCGTCGACATCACCGGAGTGGTCCTGACCAAGCTGGACGGTACCGCCAAGGGCGGCATCGTGTTCCACGTCCAGGAGGAACTCGGCGTTCCGGTGAAGCTGGTGGGTCTCGGCGAAGGTGCCGACGATCTCGCGCCGTTCGAGCCCGAGGCATTCGTCGACGCGCTCCTCTGAGCGCGACCGAGGCCGGATAACGCTCGGCTCCGCCACGACGGATCCGGGGCCTCCTCATCGGCTCTTGCGAATGTGTGAACGTGTGGGTTTTGCGCTGCACAATCATGCGTGCCGCTGCATAGCGACCAGGGATTTAACGTCAGTGAAATATAAAGCAGTCAGCGGTTCACATATCCGAAACGCCAGGGCACCACGCCTGAAACCGACTGCCGACACTCTCTTTGCAGGCGCCGAGCCGTCGGCGCTGTATAGGGAGGTAAGCAAGTGATATTGGCTCTGCCAGACACAGCCTTTGGAACTCCGGACGCGGGTGACACCGCTTGGATGCTCGCCAGCGCGTCGATGGTGCTTCTGATGACGCCTGCGTTGGCGTTCTTCTACGGGGGCCTGTCCCGCGGCAAGGCCGTGCTGAACATGATGATGATGTCCTTCGGCTCGGTCGCGACGGTGAGCGTCGTGTATGTGCTGTGGGGCTTCTCGGAGGCCTTCGGCAACGGCATCACCGGCGACAGTGACATCGGGGGTATCTTCTCCAACCCCTTCGCTCTGTTCGGTTCGGGACAGTTGTCCGACACGATCCCCGGGCCAATGAAGGACGGTGCGGCAACCGATCTCGTCGTGACCGGCGGCTTGACGATCCCGTCGTATGTGTTCCTCGGCTTCCAGCTGACCTTCGCGGTCATCACCGTCGCCCTCATCTCGGGTGCTGTGGCCGAGCGTGTGAAGTTCTCGACATGGCTGGTGTTCTCGGTGCTGTGGTCGACCATCGTCTACTTCCCGCTGTCGCACATGGTCTGGGGCGGTGGAATCATGTCCGCGGCCGAAAAGGGCTTCGCCTCGTGGATGTTCGGATCGACCGACGGCAAGGCCAATGTCGCACCGATCGACTTCGCCGGCGGCACCGTGGTCCATATCAACGCCGGTATGGCGGGCTTGGTTCTCGCGCTCATCGTCGGCGCCCGTGTGGGCTTCGGCAAGACTGCCTACCGGCCGCACAACATTCCGTTCGTCATGCTCGGTGCAGCTCTTCTGTGGTTCGGATGGTTCGGCTTCAACTCGGGTTCGGCGTTGGCCGCCAACGTGTCCGCCGGACTCGTGTGGGTCAATACGACCGCCGCGACCGCAGCGGCGATGATCGGCTGGCTGGGCGTGGAATGGGTTCGAGACAAGCACGCGACCAGCGTTGGTGCCGCCTCGGGCATCGTCGCGGGACTGGTGGCGATCACCCCCGCGTGCGGCAACCTCACCCCGGTGGGATCGTTGATCCTCGGCGTGATCGCCGGTGCGCTGGCGGCGGTGGCGATCGGCTTGAAGAACAAGTTCGGCTACGACGACTCACTCGATGTCGTCGGCGTGCACCTCGTTGCCGGGCTCTGGGGCACGATCGGTATCGGATTCCTTGCCAAGGACACCGGCCTGTTCTGGGGCGGCGACTACAAGCAGCTGGTCGTTCAGGTTGTGATCGCGCTGTTCGCGCTCGCGTTCACAGGCGTTCTGACCACCATCATCGCCTTCATCCTCAAGCCGCTCGGCTGGCGTATCGCCGCTGACGAGGAGAAGAGCGGTATCGACGAGGCCGAACACGCGGAGACGGCGTATGAGTTGGCGTGATTCCTCACCCGCCGACCACTACGCTGAATCCCAGCCGAATCCTTTGGAGAGGGTTAACTCATGAAGCTGATCACCGCAATCGTGAAGCCGTTCACGCTCGAAGACGTCAAGGCAGGTCTCGAGCAGGCCGGAATCCTGGGCATGACCGTCAGTGAGGTCCAGGGCTACGGCCGTCAGAAGGGCCACACGGAGGTCTATCGCGGCGCCGAGTACTCGGTTGATTTCGTCCCGAAGGTGCGGGTCGAGGTCGTCGTGGACGATGCCGCCGTGGACAAGGTCGTCGATGTCATCGTCGAGGCCGCGCGCACCGGCAAGATCGGCGATGGGAAGGTCTGGGTCTCGCCGGTGGAGTCGGTCGTGCGCGTCCGTACCGGCGAGCGCGGCGCCGACGCACTGTAGCGAGAGGGCCCGATGCCCTTCGTGAGCACTGGTCACGGCCCCGCGTCCGATGATGATTCGGGCGCGGGGCCGCGTCCTTCCCAGACACCGGTTGCCGCAACGGATCTCGCGGCAACCCGACGCCAGCTGACCGAGGCGTCCGGACCCAATCGACTCGACGCCCCCGGCCTGCGCCAGGTACTCGTCGACCTGCACGAGTTCTGGTTGACCAGCAAGGGTGCCGAACTCGGGATCAAACCCGGTAGTGGACTGGCGATTGTCGCCGTCGGCGGGCTCGGACGCGGTGAACTGCTGCCGCATTCGGATCTCGACCTGATCCTGCTCTACGAGGACCAGTCACCCGAGCGGGTCTCCGAGGTCGCCGACGGCCTCTGGTATCCGTTGTGGGACGCCAACATCGCGCTCGATCACAGCGTGCGCACGGTTCCGCAGGCGCTGCAGGTGGCCTCCGAGGACGTCACCGCCGCACTCGGTCTGCTCGAGGCCCGGCACATCGCCGGCGACGAGGACCTGTCGTCGCTGCTGATCGGTGGGGTGCGCCAGCAATGGCGTTCGGAGATCCGCACCCGCTTCCCGGCGGTGGTCGAACATGCCCGGGATCGGTGGCGACGCAGCGGCGACATCGCACACCGCGCCGAACCGGACCTCAAGAACGGTCGCGGCGGACTCCGAGACGTGCAGTTGCTCGGTGCGTTGTCGATCGCCCAACTGACCGACGGCATGGCCAACTTGCGGCCCGATTCTCCCGGCGCCGGACCGCAGGTCGCCTATCACCGACTCCTGGACATCCGTACCGAATTGCATCGGATCGCCGGGCGCCCACGCGAACAGGTGCGCGCCCAGGATGCCGACGAGATCGGCGCGGCGCTGCGCCTCGGGGATCGTTTCGACCTCGCACGGGTCATCAGCGACGCCGCGCGCACCATCGGGTACTCCACCGATGTCGGTTTGCGGACCGCGGGTAATGCGCTGCCACGACGCGGCTTGGCCAAACTGCGCCGCTCACCGATCCGGCGACCGCTCGACGAGGGCGTCGTCGAGCACAACGGTGAAATCGTGTTGGCGCGCAACGCCATTCCCAGCAAGGACCCGGGACTGATTCTGCGGGTGGCGGCGTCGTCGGCGCGGACCGGCCTGCCGATCAGCGCGTCGACCCTGTCGCGGTTGGCCGACTACGCCCCGGAGCTGCGCGAGCCGTGGCCGAGCGAGGCGCTCGGTGATCTGCTGGTGCTGCTCGGTTCGGGGCCGCACATGGTCGCCCCGATCGAGGCTCTCGATCGGACCGGCCTGTGGGGTCGGCTCCTGCCCGAGTGGGGTGCGGGGCGCGACCTGCCTCCTCGCGATGCGGTGCACACGTGGACCGTCGACCGGCATCTGGTCGAGACCGCCGTCAACGCCGGCGCGATGACGACCCGGGTCACCCGACCGGATCTGTTGTTGCTCGGCGCTCTGATCCACGATCTCGGAAAGGGTCGCGGCGCAGACCATTCCATCGTCGGTGCAGAACTCGCCATCCAGGTCGGCAACCGAATCGGGTTGTGGCCGCAGGACGTGACGATCCTGTCGCAGATGGTCCGACACCACCTGTTGTTGCCCACGGTGGCCACCCGCCGTGACCTCGACGACCCGGCCACCGCCGAGGAGGTCGTCGACAAGCTCGGACACAACCGATTACTGCTCGAACTGCTCGCGGCACTCGCGGAGGCGGATTCGCTGGCGACGGGCCCGGGCGTGTGGGGTGACTGGAAGGCCTCACTCATCAACGATCTGGTGCGGCGCGCGACCCGCCTGCTCGACGGTGAGGAACTGCCGACCCCCGAACCGCTGACCGACGAGATGATCGCGCTCGCGCGCAGCGACGACTTCGCGGTCCGCATCACACCGACGGACGGCTTGCACACCTACTCCGTACTGATGGTCGCCCCGGACCATCCGGGCATGCTGTCGAAGATGGCCGGTGTGTTGGCGCTCAACGGATTGCGCTCGCTGTCGGCGACGGTCCAGAGCCACGAGAATCGCGCGATCAACAGCTTCGTGGTGGTGCCCGTGTTCGGGACACCGCCCGAGGCCGGGTTGCTGCGACAGCAGCTCATGGCGACCGTCGACGGCAAGTTCAGCGTGCTCGAGCGGCTCGACAAACGCGAACGCGAGTCGCCGACCCCGACGATCGGCACGATCGTCGCGACCCCCGGGGCGGTGGCCGTCGCGCAAGGCGCACCCGACGATCCCGCCACGGTGGCTGCCAACGCGGTGCCCGCATTGTTCGCGGTAGCCCCGTCGCGTGTGTTGTGGACGTCCTCCGATCTCGACGGAGGGGTGCTCATGGAGTTGCGCACCGACGACCGGCTCGGTCTGTTGAGCCGGGTCAGCGACGTGATCGAGCACGCCGGCGTCGTGGTGCGTTGGGCCAAGGTCGCCACCCTGGGCAACACGGTCGTCGACACGTTCTGTCTCGTGCTGGGGGAGGACCCCCCCGAGCGTCGGACGGAGCTGGCCGACGCGGTGCTCGCGGTCTGTCCGCCACCGCGGCCACGCACCGAAGCCGACGACGATCCGGGGCCCGCGAGTTTCGGCGGCAGTGGCCGATCGGGAGTGCCCATCAGCTGACGCCTCGCGGGATCGAGCGATCGGCGGCGCCTGCCGTGTCGCCGCGAGCGCCCGACGCGCACCCGCATCGGGCGCAGCACGAGCCGGTCATGGAAGGATGGTGGAATGTTCGACTCCCTCTCCGATCGGTTGACCGGTGCGCTGAAGGATTTGCGCGGCAAAGGCCGCCTCTCCGACGCCGACATCGACCGCACCTGCCGTGAGATCCGCCTCGCGCTGCTCGAAGCCGACGTGTCGCTGCCGGTGGTGCGTGCGTTCATCGCGCGCATCAAGGAACGCGCCAAGGGCGCCGAGGTCTCCGCGGCGCTGAACCCGGCCCAGCAGGTCGTCAAGATCGTCAACGAGGAACTCGTCGGCATCCTCGGCGGTGAAACACGGCGCGTCCGGTTCGCCAAGACCCCGCCGACGGTGATCATGCTCGCCGGCCTCCAGGGTGCCGGTAAGACGACGCTCGCGGGCAAGCTCGGCGCCTGGCTCAAGAAGCAGGGCCACACCCCGCTGCTGGTCGCCTGCGATCTCCAGCGTCCCGGCGCGGTCTCACAGCTCAAGATCGTCGGTGAACGCGCAGGCGTCCCGGTGTTCGCGCCGCACCCGGGTACCAGCATCAGCGGTGAGGCAGCCCCCGTCGGGATCAACCCGCTCGGCGTGACCGCCGGAGACCCGGTGTCGGTGGCGACCGGTGGTGTCGCCGAGGCCCGCGCCAAGCACCACGACGTCGTCATCATCGACACCGCGGGTCGTCTCGGAATCGACGCCGAGCTGATGAAGCAGGCCTCCGACATCCGTGACGCGACCCGTCCCGACGAGGTGCTGTTCGTCGTGGACGCGATGATCGGTCAGGACGCGGTCACCACCGCCGAGGCGTTCGCCGAGGGCGTCGGCTTCACCGGTGTGGTGCTGACCAAACTCGACGGTGATGCCCGCGGTGGTGCAGCCCTGTCGGTGCGTGAGGTGACCGGGCAGCCGATCATGTTCGCCTCCTCGGGTGAGAAGCTCGAGGACTTCGACGTCTTCCATCCCGACCGGATGGCCAGCCGCATCCTCGGCATGGGCGATGTGCTCTCGCTCATCGAACAGGCCGAGGAACACTGGGACGCCCAGCAGGCCGAAGAGGCCGCCGCCAAGATCACCCAGGGTGAACTGACCCTCGAGGACTTCCTCGAGCAGATGCAGATGATCCGCAAGATGGGCCCGATCGGCAACATCCTCGGCATGCTGCCCGGAGCCGGGCAGATGAAGGACGCCTTGTCGCAGGTCGACGACAAGCAGCTCGACCGCGTGCAGGCGATCATCCGCGGCATGACGCCGGCCGAGCGGGACAACCCCAAGATCATCAACGCCTCTCGGCGTCTGCGTATCGCCAACGGCTCGGGTGTCACCGTCAGCGAGGTCAATCAGCTCGTCGACCGCTTCTTCGAGGCCCGCAAGATGATGGCGCAGATGTCCGGACGGATGATGGGCCCGGGCCGCAAGACCAATCGCAAGAAGGGCAAGGGGAAGAAGGGCAAGAGCAAGGGCCGCGGACCCACGCCACCGAAGGTGCGCGGCGGATTCCCCGGGATGCCGGGTGGTTTCCCGGATCTGTCGAACATGCCCGCCGGACTCGACCAGCTCCCACCCGGACTCGAGGGCATCGACATCTCCCAGTTCCAGCAGCCGAAGAAGAAGTAACGGGTCGATGCCCGGAGACGTTGCAGCAGAACGGGACTCGATCCGGTATTCACCGATCGACCACGGCGAGCCGCGGCATTACCGGGGTCGTGACCCGCTCACCGACGAGCCGATCGAGTTCTGGGTGCGCGGCGGGCGCATCCGGACCGAACCCATTCCCGATGCGCAGACCGCAGCCGACGACGTGTGGATCCTGCCCGGACTCGTCGATGCCCACAATCATGTCGGCATCGCCCCCGGGCTCGGGGTGACGATCGATCAGGCACGTGCGTTCGCGCGTCAGGACGTGGCCGCGGGCACCCTGTTGATCCGTGAGGTCGGCTCGCCCCTGGACACCCATCCGCTCGACGACGACCCATTGGCGCCGCGATTCATTCGCTCGGGCAAGCACATTGCGCGGCCCAAACGGTACCTGCGTGACTACGGCGTCGATCTCGACGATCCGGACGATCTCGCCGGCGAGGTGACGCGGCAGGCGGCCGCGGGGGACGGCTGGGTCAAGATCGTCGGCGACTGGATCGACCGTGAGGTCGGTGATCTCGCGCCGCTGTGGGACCGTGCACAACTCGACGCCGCGGTTCGTGCTGCCCACGATGCCGGGGCACGCATCACCGCGCATGTCTTCGGTACCGATGCGCTCGGTGACCTCATCGCCGCGGGAGTCGACTGCATCGAACACGGAACCGGGGCGACCGCCGACCACATCGATGCCATGGTCGAGCGCTCTATTGCCCTGGTGCCCACCATGATTCAGGTTGACAATTTCCCGGGTATCGCCGACGGAGCCGACCGGTTCCCGACATATGCGGCCAACATGCGCGCCCTGCACGCGCGCGCCGCGGACACCTTCGCCGCCGCGCGCGAGGCGGGTGTGAGAATCTTCGCCGGCACGGATGCCGGTGGTTTCGTCGAGCACGGGCGGATCGTCGACGAGGTCGAACGTCTCGCCGGCATCGGTCTCGGTGCGCGCGGCGCGATCGCGGCGGCGAGTGCCGAACCGCGTCGGTGGCTGGGGGCCGATCTCCTCGCCGACGGTGATCGCGCCGACTTCTTGGTCTTCGACGAGAATCCGGTCTCCGATCTCGGTGTGCTCCGGCATCCGCGAGCGGTCGTCTGCTCCGGTATCCACGTCTGATCACATCTGACACACGGGTCCCTGCGCAGGGGACATTTGTGATCCAAATCACCCGTCGACCATTGGTGCGTTTTATTACTGTTCGGTAGGGTCACAGATGCATTGCAGGCGTGATCAGTCCGCAACTGCATCCGGGCCGTCTGGGCGGCCCGGCCACGGGGCGAGTCCGATCGACGTGAACGCGCGAGACGGACCGACATGAGGCCGGACATGCGGTTATCTTTCGCGGGGTGGATAACCGCATGTCCGCACTCCCGGCAGGGGTCGCCCGGCCGGGTATGGCTCTCTCGATTTCTCCCTCGCTCACCCGGTCTGGCACAATGATCTGCTGGTTCGTCGGACCCGGTCACGCACCGCCCGACGGTCACACCGAGACAGATCGCAAAACCGGGCCCCACAACCGGTGGGGTCGCTGAATTGCGCAGTGACCACACGAAAGATGAAGACATGGCTGTCAAGATCAAACTCACGCGGCTCGGCAAGATCCGCAACCCCCAGTACCGCATCGTCGTCGCCGACGCGCGCACCCGCCGTAACGGCCGCGCGATCGAGACGATCGGCAAGTACCACCCGAAGGAAGAGCCGAGCCTCATCGAGGTCGACTCCGAGCGCGCCCAGTACTGGCTCGGCGTCGGCGCGCAACCGACCGAGCCCGTGACCGCCATCCTCAAGGTCACCGGTGACTGGCAGAAGTTCAAGGGCCTCCCGGGCGCCGAGGGCACTCTCAAGGTCGCCGAGTCCAAGACCTCCAAGCTCGACCTGTTCAACGCTGCGCTCGCCGCCGCCGACAGCGAGCCCGTCGCCGAGGCGACCACCCCGAAGAAGAAGGCCGCCAAGAAGGACGACGCACCGGCCGAGACCGCTGACGACGCATCCGGCGCCGAGGACAAGGCTCAGGCGTGAGCGCTGTCGTCGCCGATGCGGTGGAGCATCTGGTCCGCGGCATCGTCACCAACCCCGATGACGTCCGCGTCGAGCTGATCACCGGCCGACGTGGCCGTCTGGTCGAGGTTCACGTGAACCCCGAGGATCTCGGCAAGGTAATCGGCCGCAACGGCCGCACCGCGACCGCGCTGCGCACTCTCGTCTCGGGTATCGGTGGTCGTGGGATGCGTGTCGACATCGTCGACACCGATCGCTGATCTCCCGGAGTCCGATGGAGCTCGTGGTGGGCCGTGTGGCCAAGTCGCACGGTATTCGCGGCGAACTCGTCGTCGACGTCCGTACCGATGAACCGCAGGAGCGGTTCGCGCGTGGGACGACCCTGCTCGGCCGACTGCCGCGAGGCGCGGGCGAGCGCACTTTCACGGTGACAGCCGCCCGGGAACATTCCGGGCGGCTGTTGCTGTCGCTGGGCGAGGTGACCGATCGGTCGGCCGCCGACGCCCTGCGCGGCACGCTGTTCCTCATCGACAGCTCGGAGGTCGATTCGGGTGACGACCCCGACGCCTTCTACGACCACGAACTCGAGGGCGTTGCGGTCTCGACGATCGACGGTGTGGCCGTGGGCGTCGTCGATTCCGTCCTGCACCTGCCTGCCAACGACATCCTGGTCGTGCGCACCGACGCCGATCGGGAGGTTCTCGTACCGTTCGTCCGGGAGATCGTGCCAATGGTGACCCTCGACGGCATCGAGATCGATCCGCCGCCCGGCCTCATCGACGACGCGGCCGCCGACGCCGGTGGTGACGACGACGCCAACGGTTCGGCGCAGTGACCGGGGAATCGCCCCACGTGCGCATCGACGTCGTCAGCATCTTTCCCGAGTACCTCGAGCCGCTTCGGGTTGCGTTGTTGGGCAAGGCAATCGAGCGTGGAGTCATCGAGCTCGGGGTGCACGACCTGCGTGCGTGGACCCACGACGTCCACCGCAGTGTCGACGACTCGCCCTATGGCGGGGGCCCCGGCATGGTGATGAAACCCGAGGTGTGGGGTCCGTGTCTGGACGAGGTGTGCCCCGACGACGCGCTGCTCGTCGTCCCCACCCCAGCCGGTGTGCCGTTCGATCAGGCCACGGCGCATCGCTGGAGCGAGCACCCACATCTGGTGTTCGCATGCGGACGTTACGAGGGCATCGACCAGCGGGTCTTCGACGATGCCGCACGACGGGTGCGCGTCGAGGAGGTCTCACTCGGCGATTTCGTGCTGATCGGTGGCGAGGTCGCCGCGATGGCGATGATCGAGGCCACCGTCCGGCTGATACCCGGTGTCCTCGGCAATCCCCGCTCCCACCAGGAGGATTCGTTCTCCGACGGCCTGCTCGAGGGCCCCAGCTTCACGCGGCCCGAGATCTGGCGGGATCTCCCGGTGCCGCCGATCCTGCTCTCCGGCGATCACGCCAAGATCGCCGCGTGGCGTCACGAGCAGTCGATGCAACGCACCCGTGAGCGTCGCCCCGACCTGTTACCGGGCGTCGATCACCCCGATCACTGACCGGTCCAATCCTGTGGATTCCCACCCAACCGATGTCGGATTCGGGGGATATGATCGACCGATCCGTGTGAGTGGGGAGGCGACGGTGGGGGACTCCGGCAACAGTCGAGTGAGCGGTGCGCGCTGGGCGGACATGCTCGACGAGGTCGAGCGGCAGCGTGGCGAGGTGCGGCGGGTGGCCGACGCCGTTGCCGGTCTCACCGCCACGGCGACCAGCCCGGATCGCGCGGTGTCGGTGACCGTCGATGCGCGTGGGGTGCTGGTCGGCCTCGACATCACCGCGTCGGCCATGCGGCGCTATCGGGGAGAGCAACTCGCGCAACTGATCGTCGGACTCGTCGCCGATGCCGACGGCATGTTGCGCACCCAACGTGCGCAACTGCTCACCGCCGCGAGCACGGTCACGCCGGCGCTCACCGACATCGAGCCGTCCGCCCGATGACCGCCGATCCGCAAAGGGTCGACGTCGACACCGACGCCACCGGCACACTGCATGCCGCGCTCACCACCGCGGCCCGCCACCTCGGCGACATCGGAGCCGATCTCGAAGTGGTTCTGGCACAGCTCGATTCGGCACTCGGAGACGATCCCGGAGCGCTGCGGTTCCGCACCGGATTCGCCGGCGTCGTGAGCTCTCTCGCCGGTGCGATGGCGAGCGCCGTCCGCGACGTCACCACCCACGCGGCGTCGATCGACGCCGGGACCCGCGATCTCGTCGACACCGACGATCGTGCGGCACGCGGTTTCGACCATCGTGGGCGGCTGCGATGACGGCACGATGAGCGGGCAGCCGTGGAGCGGCGACACCCGTGCGCTGGCCGAGAGCCTCGTCCCGGGATGCTGGCCCACCACCGACGACGCGACCCTCCGTCAGGTCGCGACCGCACTGGCCGCCCTGCGCGAGCGACTCGAACACATCGCGGCCGACCTCGCCTCCGCCTATCGCGACGTCGAGGGTGGGGACGGCCGTTTCACCCGGGCGATCCTCGCCGGACGCGAGCACCTCGTCGGCGGCGAGGACGCCGCGTTGCCCGCGACTGCACGAGCGGTGGCCGCCGCCGCGGACACCGTCGAGGCGTTCGCCGATCTGACCACCGCGGCGCGTCTGCGAGTCGAGTTGGTCACGGCGATCACCGACCGTGACCAGATGCTCGGTGCGCTTGCCGCGGCACTCGGCGACGACACGTCTGCCGTGCGGGCCGCGAGTGCGGGCCGGATGGCACTGACGGCCGCCGGCGACGAGTACACCGAACAGTCCGGCGCGCTTGTGCAGGCCGACCCGTTAGGTGCGGGTGGCGGTGAGCACACCGATGATCGGACCGGAAGCTCCGCGGGCGCCACGAGTGGGATGATGCCGATGGGTGGCTTCGCCGGTCTCGGCGCGGCCGCGGCCGGCGCAGGTGTGGGTGCGGCGGCGCGGCGTGTTCCGGCCGGCCCCCGAACCGGTCCCGACGCGGAGTCCGACGAGCCGCCTGAACTGACCCGCGCCGAGTACGACGCGCTTGCCCGTCGGGCAGCCGCCCTGCACATGTCACTGCCCGGTGCCGTCGGATCGTGGGTGCAGGTCGCCGTCGGAGTGGGGGAGCACCCGCAGACCGGTCGGACGGTGGTGATCGCGACCAGCGACCCGGTGCCCTACCTGCGCCGGGGCATGTCGATACGGTCCGGTGAGGAACTCGTCGGTGACGGCCGTGCCCCGGAGATCGCGCTGCTGCACCATATGCAGAGCTCCGGCGTCACACCGTTGGCGGTCGCCTCCGCGTCACCGCCGTCGGCGCAGGCGCGAGCGGCGATCGCGGCGTCCGGCGCAGCGCTGGTCGCCGCCGCGTCACGGTCGTCGCGCGGTGTCGCCGGACCGTGACCGGCGATTTCGTCGGGCCGGGGGTCGTCTGGCACAATAGTCGGGTTGCCTGATGCCGGCGTCCCCTGCGGACGTCCATCCCGGTACACACCATGACTCGGAGCACGAACCGGTCGAACCACACTCCTGACCTCGGGTGATCCCCGGGGATCAGGGCGGGCCGCCAGGTTCCTCTGTTCACGCCACGCCAGAATAAGGACCACGACACATGAACATCCTGGACACCATCGACAAGCAGTCGTTGCGCGACGACATCCCCGAATTCGGTCCCGGTGACACCCTTGACGTCCACGTCAAGGTCATCGAGGGCAGCAAGGAACGCGTCCAGGTCTTCAAGGGTGTCGTCATCCGCCGCCAGGGCGGCGGCATCCGCGAGACCTTCACCGTCCGCAAGGTCTCCTTCGGCGTCGGCGTGGAGCGTACCTTTCCGGTGCACAGCCCGAACATCGCCAAGATCGACGTCCTCACCCGCGGCGACGTGCGTCGCGCGAAGCTGTACTACCTGCGCGATCTGCGCGGCAAGGCGGCCAAGATCAAGGAAAAGCGCTGACGCGTCTACCCTGACGACGTGGCTGACACCTATCGCGACGGCGACGGCGCCGGGGAGGACCGCGCCTACGCCGCCGGCGGCACCGATCCCTCCGGCAGTACCGATCCCGCCGACGACGGTCCGCGAGCATCGCGGCCGTGGCGGACCAAGAGCGACAAGCCCGAGAAGAAGAAGGGTTCGCTGCTGCGGGAGACGATCATCATCGTCGCCTGTGTCCTGCTGATCAGCTGGATTCTGCAGACCTTCATCGGTCGTCAGTACGTCATTCCCTCCGAGTCGATGGAGCCCACCCTCATCGGGTGCACCGGGTGCTCCAACGACCGGATCTTCGTGGACAAACTCTCCTACACGTTCGGGGACCCCAAACCCGGCGACGTCGTCGTGTTCAAGGTTCCCGATTCGTGGGGTGAGGACGGCTGGGTGTCACCGCGATCCTCGAACCCGGTGGTACACCATCTGCAGGATGCGTTGTCCTGGTTCGGATTCGCTCCTCCCGACGAGAACGACTACGTCAAACGCATCATTGCTGTCGGGGGGCAGACAGTCGAATGCCGCAACAGCGAGGGCGTCGGTGTGAAGGTCAACGGCAAGGCGCTCAAGGAGCCCTACGTCAACATGGCGCTGCAGCAGCAGAACCTCGCCAACGGCACCGCCACGCCAAGTGCGATCGGTGACGACGGCAAGCTCAACAGCTGCCTGGGCAAGGATTTCGGTCCGATCACCGTGCCCAAGAACAGCGTGTTCGTCATGGGCGACAACCGCACCCGATCCTCGGACTCGCGGTACCACATCACCGCGAGCAGCGACGGCACCGTTCCGGTCGACGACATCCGCGGCAAAACGCAGTTCATCATCTACCCGTTCTCCCGGATGGGCGGTGTGGGCTCGGTCGACCCGCAGCAGTGAGCGGCACGCCATGACCATCGATGTACTCGTCTGCGCGGTGTCACCCGCTCCGGCGTCGGCCGGCGAGGTGGCGTGATGAGCCGGTGGCCACCACGATTCCCGGTTCGCCGTGCCGCGGCTCTGCGGACCTACGAGTTCACCCTGCACCGCAGCGGGCTCGGGCCGGTCGCCGGTGTCGACGAGGCCGGGCGCGGCGCATGTGCCGGTCCGCTGGTCGTCGCCGCATGCGTGTTGCGGCCCACCCAACTCGCCTCACTGGCCGAGCTCGACGACTCCAAGAAGCTGACCGAGGCGGCGCGCGAGAAGCTCTATCGTGCGGTCACCCGCTACGCCGAATCGTGGTCGGTGGTGGTCATCGAGGCCGAGGAGATCGACCGCATCGGCATTCACGTCGCGAACATCGAGGGCATGCGCCGCGCGGTCGCCGGGCTCGACGTCGTGCCGGGATATGTACTCTCCGACGGCTTCCCGGTGCCCGGTTTGACGGTACCGTCGCTGCCGGTCATCGGCGGGGGCGGGGGGG